>NZ_WWCQ01000010.1:0-35534 GCF_009857555.1 Duganella sp. CY15W
AAGCGTTTTGTTCATCAGCGAAGAGGCAAGATTATGAGGCGTTTCGTACATCTCGTCAAGCTCTTCTTTTTCTTCGTTTCACTCTGCATTTGCATGCTTCGTTTCGCGAGGGACCGAACTATAGCAAGCCACCACCCGCTTTGGCAAGGGGTAGAAT
Source organism: Duganella sp. CY15W (assembly GCF_009857555.1). Classification (NCBI taxonomy): domain Bacteria; kingdom Pseudomonadati; phylum Pseudomonadota; class Betaproteobacteria; order Burkholderiales; family Oxalobacteraceae; genus Duganella; species Duganella sp. CY15W. The sequence continues at coordinate 158 of NZ_WWCQ01000010.1, forward strand.
AATAAATTCTTCGATTCATACATCGCCCCATGCCAATCTCCCCTACTCGCAATGACGCGCTCGCTGTTCAACTCGACAACGCCATTAATAACAAGACCAAGCCGCTGGGTAGCCTGGGCGTATTGGAGGCGCTGGCCAAACAGCTGGGCTTAATACAGAACACGCGGGCTATCTCTATTAGTAAGCCAGCGATTCTGGTCTTCGCTGCCGACCATGGCGTGGTGGCCGAGGGCATCTCCGCCTATCCGCAGGACGTGACCTGGCAAATGGTGGAGAACTTCCTGGCTGGCGGCGCCGCCATCAACGTCTTCGCTGCACAGAACAGCTGCGACCTGCGCGTGATCGATGCAGGCATCAATCACGACTTCGGCCCGCGCAGCGGTCTGACTGACCGCAAGCTGGCCCACGGCACCCACAACTTTGCGCAGCAGCCCGCCATGAGCCGTGAACTGTGCGATACCGCGCTGGCCACCGGCATGGCCCTGGCGGCTGAACTGGAAGGCAATGTGGTCGGCTTCGGCGAAATGGGCATTGGTAATACCACGGCCGCCGCTGCCCTGATGCACAAGCTGACCGGCATCCCGGTCGCGCAATGTGTCGGTGCCGGCACCGGCTTGTCGGCCGAAGGCATAGTGCATAAACAGCACGTCATCGAAGCTGCCGTCGCCAAGCACGTGCATGCCACCGAAGCGCACGATGTCCTCGCCACCTTCGGCGGTCTCGAAATCGCCATGATGGCCGGCGCCATGCTGAAAGCGGCCGAACTGCACAAAGTGCTGCTCATCGATGGCTTCATCGTTACCAGCGCACTGATGGTCGCCGCCCGCATGCAGCCCGCCATTCTGGATTACTGCGTGTTTGCCCACTGCTCCAACGAGAACGGCCACCAACAGATGCTGGAAGCGCTGCACGCAAAACCTTTGCTGAACCTTGGTCTGCGCCTGGGCGAAGGGACTGGCTGCGCACTCGCGCTGCCGCTGCTGCACGCTGCCGCCAACTTCCTGAACCAGATGGCCACATTTGAGTCGGCCCAGGTCAGCGAAAAGTCCGAGTAAGCGATGCATCAGCTCCGCCTGTTCTTCACTGCCCTGCAGTTCTTTACCCGCTTGCCCATCCCTGGCTGGGTAGGCTTTGATCCTGCGTGGCTGAACCAGGCCTCGCGCTACTTCCCGCTGGTCGGTGTCGTGGTGGCGTCAATTACTGGCGGCGCCTATGCATTGACGTCGTACTTCCTGCCAGCGCCAGTTGCTGTAGTTATCTCCACCGCAGCCGGCATCTACGCCACCGGCGCCTTCCATGAAGATGGCTTTGCCGATATGTGCGACGGCTTCGGTGGCGGCATGACGCAGGAGCGCGTGCTGGAGATAATGAAGGACTCGCGCATCGGCGCTTACGGCGCGATCGGCACGCTGTGCATGCTGGCGCTGAAACTGGTGACGCTGTCCATGCTGCCGCCGCTGGCCGCGATTGGCGCCTTATTCGTGGCCCATCCGCTTTCCCGCCTGATGGCGACCTCGCTGATCTGGCGTCTCGATTACGCGCGCGCGGAAGGCAAGGCCAAGCCGCTTGCACAGAAAATGAGCAACCGCGAATTCCTGATCGCCGCACTCACCGTTGTCCTGCCTGTCGTGGCGGCCGGTGCGCTGCACTGGCTGCCAGTATCTGCGCTGTTCAGCGGCGTGGTGGCGACGGCCATCGCGACGTTCTGGCTGGCCCGTAAATGCGTGCACCGCATCGACGGCTACACGGGCGATTGCCTGGGCGCGGTGCAGCAGGTGACGGAAGTGATGTTCTATCTATGCGTCCTGGCCAGCTTCACCCGATGACGCTGATACTGGTCCGCCATCCCCAGCCGCTGGTCGCACCAGGCATCTGCTACGGCAGTACCGATCTGGCGGTCGCGCCCGAGCAGCTGGAGCAAACGCTGGCGACGCTGCGGCTGCCCAGCGATCTGCCCATCTACTCCAGCCCCCTGCGCCGCTGCGCCCAATTGGCCGCCCGCCTGACGCCATCGCCACACTATGATGCCCGCCTGGCCGAGATGCATTTCGGCGACTGGGAAATGCAGCCATGGGACACCATCCCCCGCGCGGCCATCGACGCCTGGGCTGCCGACACGGTCAACTACCGCCCTGGCGGCGGCGAGAGCGTATTGCAGATGGCGCAGCGCATCAGCGCATTCCACACGGCGCTGCAAGGCCAGTCGGCCATCGTCATCTGCCACGCCGGCGCCATCCGTTTGCTCACTGCGTGCCACGCCGGCCTTGCCCCTGCGGAGATGGCGCGACAGGCCGCGCAAAGCGCCCATCAAATCCCCTACGGCTCCACTTTGACCCTTTAAACCCGTATAATGTGCGGGTTTTGGTGCCCGCATGTCTGTTCAGACCTGCAGTTAAACGGGAAACACGAAGCCATAAAAGCCAACGTGTGCTGCCCCCGCAACGGTAAGCAAGCGTCGCCGCTGTACGCGACACATCACCTCTTATAACCACTGTGCCGAGGCATGGGAAGGTAAGGTGGTTCCACTTGTTAGCCCGGATACCGGCCAAACCAGGTGGAAGCGGGCTGCCCCTCGCTTCTGTTCACAATTGGCCAACGGGGACGTCGGCCGGTTGCTACTAACAGAAATAACATCATGACCCTTCGTATCTCCCGTCCTGCGGCGCTGTCGTCGCTGGCATTGGCCATGGCTGCCTGCTACGCGCACGCCGAACCAGTCAACAATGGCACCGTGGTTGTCACCGCCACCCGTACCCCGCAACCGCTGGCCAACGTCATCAGCGATACCATCACGATCAGCGCCGAGCAGATTTCGGAATCGGGCGCCGGCTCCATCATCGACCTGCTGCAGCGCCAGCGCGGCATCGAGATCGCCCGTAACGGCGGTGCAGGTACGGCGTCCAGCGTCTACATCCGTGGCGCCAACAGCAACCACAATATCGTGCTGGTGGACGGTGTGCGTATCGGTTCCTCGACCACCGGCGCCGCCAACTGGAGCGCCATTCCGCTGACCGCGATTGACCATATCGAAATCGTCTACGGCCCACTGAGCTCCCTGTACGGCGCCGACGCCATCGGCGGCGTCATCCAGATCTTCACCAAAAAAGGCAAAGGTACGCCAAGCGTGACGGCCTTCGCAGGCTACGGCAGCGACAAGACGCGCGAAGCCGACGCCACCCTGTCCGGCGCCACCGGCGGTGAGCATAGCTTCAGCTACGCGATCAGCGCCGGCAAGGAAAAATCCGACGGCTTCTCGGCCACCCGCCCGGCCAGCGGCTCGTACAACCCTGACCGCGACGGCTACGACAAGGAAAACGTCTCCGGCCAATTCAGCCTGCAACTGGCGCCCGGCTACGAAGCCGGCGCACTGTTCTTGCACAGCAAACTGGATTCGCAGTACGACAGCGGCGCGTCAGCATACGATGTCCGCAGCAAGGCGCTGTTTGAAACCGCCGCCGTCTACGGCAAGGCGCAGTTTGTATCGAACGTCGACACCCTGCTGCAATACGCAGAGAGCAAGGACAACGGCGAAACCTTCAGCAGCGCGGCAGCTACCGGCTACTCGCGCATCAATACCAAGCAGACCGACATCACGCTGCAAAACGACATCCGCATTGGCGAAGATGTATTGCAAGTGCTGTACGATCACCGCAAGGAAGAAGTGGACACCAACGGCTTCAAGCTGGACAAGCCGGAACGCACCACCAACTCCTGGGCCGCATCCTATAACGCCCGCCGCGGCGCCAACCTGCTGAACGCCGCCATCCGCCGCGATAAATCGGTGTACGGTGCGAAGAACACTGGCTCGCTGGGCTACGGCTACGACTTCACGCGCCAGCTGCGCGCCACCGCCAGCTATGGCACCAGCTTCCGCGCGCCGACCTACAATGAACTGTACTATCCGGGCTACGGCAATCCTGCCAACAAACCGGAACAAGGCAAGAACGCAGAAATCGGCATCCGCTGGGATGACGGCGTCAACGCGATCAGCGCCAACTACTACCGTAACCGCCTGACCGATCTGCTGTTGAGCACCACGCCATGCCCATTCGGCACCAGTACCGGCAAGTCCTGCGTGTACAACATCGCCAACGCCACGCTGGAAGGCCTGACCGTCGCCGGCGCCACCAAAGTGGCCGGCGTCAACCTGAATGCCAGCATCGACCTGCAAGATCCCAAGGACGACAACAGCGGCAAGCGTCTGGCACGCCGTTCGAAGAAACACGGCAACCTGAGCGCCGACTACGCTATCGGCCAGTGGAAGCTGGGCGCGGAGCTGGACCTGTCCGGCGACCGTTACGACGATGCACTCAACAAGACCCGCCTGGGCGGCTATGGCCTGGTGAACCTGTTCGCCACCTACGCCATCACGCGCGACTGGTCGGCGCTGGTCCGCTGGAATAACATCGGCGACAAGCAGTACGACCTGGCGAATAACTACGCAACGCCAGGCTCCAAGGTGTTTGCCGGTATCCGTTACGGCTACAAATAATGGTGTAACCTGCCGGGGTTGGCCACCTTCCCCGGCAGTTTTTTTGAAAGCAGTGCATGCATTCTTTCTCCCGCAATCTGCGACAGCGCGCCGTCATCACCTTCACCGGGTTGGTGCTGTTTGCGTTTGCCAGCCTGATTTTTTCGGGCATGACCGGTTCGGTCTCGATTCCCATTTCCGATATTCCCGCAGCGCTCAATGAGCTGCTGCACGGCCAGCAATCGACGCTGGCAGCCACCCTGCTCGACCTGCGCCTCAGCCGCGCGGTCTCCGCTTTCGCCACAGGCGCAGCGCTGTCGCTGGCCGGCGTGATGATGCAGGCATTGCTGCGCAATCCGCTGGCCGATCCGTATGTCCTTGGTATTTCGGCCGGCGCCTCCGTCGGTGCGCTGGCCGCGTTGTTATTCATGTGCGCCGCCTGGATGGTGGATGCCGCCGCCTTCGTCGGCGCCGTCACCGTCGCCATGATGCTGTATCTGCTGGCCAAGCGCGACCTGCGCAGCGGTACCGCTGCCGAAGGCGGCACGGCGCTGTTGCTGCTGACCGGCGCCATCATGTCTTCCGCCTGCATGGCGCTGGTGACGCTGATGCTGTCCGTCGCTCCGGAAAGCCGCTTGCGCAGCATGGTATTCTGGATGATCGGCGACCTGTCTGGTACCCAGGTCCGCGTCATGCCATGGGTGGTCCTGATCGCTGCGCTGGCGTATGCGCTGCGTATTGCCCGCTCCATCAACGTCATGGCGCTGCATGCGGAGGCCGCCGCCACGCTGGGCATCCGCGTGGGCGCGCTGCGCAAAGGCCTGTTCTTCGTCTCCGGCCTGCTGACCGCCAGCGCCGTCACCAGCGCGGGCAGCATTGGCTTTGTCGGCCTGATTGTGCCGCATGCCTGCCGCTTTGCGGTCGGTCCCGACCACCGCATACTGATTCCGGCCGCCACGCTGGCCGGCGGCACCTTCCTGCTGCTGGCCGACACGCTGGCCCGCACCGTGATCGCACCGACCCAGCTGCCAGTGGGCGTGGTGACGGCGCTGATCGGCGCCCCGGTCTTCCTGTATCAACTGCATCGGCTGCGTAAATGATGATCGGTACTCACAACCTATCCCTCAGCATCGGCCAGCGCCAGCTGGTCACGGACCTGAACTGGCAGGTGGCCGAAGGTGAATGCTGGAGCATCATCGGCCGTAATGGCGCCGGCAAAAGTACGCTGATGCGCGCACTGGCGGGACTGCGTGGCGTGGAAGCAGGCCATGTCGCCCTGTCCGGCAAGCCGCTGGCGGAATGGCCGCTGGCGGAACTGGCACGCCAGCGTGCCTTCCTCGCCCAAAGCCGCAGCGACGCCTTTGCCTACAGCGTCATCGAAACCGTGCTGTCGGCACGCCATCCCTATCACGGCAACCGCTACTGGGAAGACAGCGACGATCACGCGATCGCCCTGAAATCGCTGGAAGCCATGGAAGTCGCCGATTTGGCCGGACGCGATGTGCGTACGCTATCCGGTGGTGAACGCCAGCGCGTCGCCATCGCCGCCATGCTGGCGCAGGACACGCCGCTGCTGCTGCTCGACGAACCCGCCAATGCGCTCGACCTCGCGCACCAGGTCAGCGTGATGAATATTCTGGCGCGCCTGTGCCGCGAGCAGGGCAAGACCGCCGTCATGATCGGCCACGATCTGACGCTGGCGCACGGCGTCTCCACCCACGCCCTGCTGCTGAAAGGCGATGGCCGCTGGCTGGCTGGCAGCAAGGATGATGTCATGCGGGCGGACATCCTCAGCGACTACCTCGGCCATCCGATTGAAGTCATCCAGCACGGTGCACGCAGCATCTTTATCCCTAACGAGAACACACTATGAGCGACGAGATCAACGAACGTCACCGCGTCCGCATGGAACGCAAAAAAGCCATTATCGACGCCAAGATCGCCGCTGCGGACAAGCAAATCGGCATCATCATCGTCAACACCGGCAACGGCAAAGGCAAAAGCTCCAGCGGCTTCGGTATGGCGATCCGCGCCATGGGACATGGCATGAAGGTCGGCGTGGTGCAGTTCATCAAAGGCGCAATGCAGACGGGCGAAGAGCTGTTCCTGCGCCGCTTCCCGGAAGAGATCAGCTTCCACTCCATGGGCGAAGGCTATACCTGGGAGACCCAGAACCGCGAACGCGATATCGAAAAGGCCGAACTGGCATGGGAGCAGGCCAGGAAATTCCTGGCCGATCCGGAAATCGGCCTGGTGATATTCGATGAGCTGAACATCGCCCTCAAATACCGCTACCTGGATGTGGAAGTGGTCATCAACGACCTGCTGGCACGTCCACCAATGCAGCACGTGGTCATCACCGGCCGTGGCGCGCCACCGGAACTGATCGAGATTGCCGACACCGTCACTGAAATGAACGTCGTCAAACACGCTTTCAAGGCTGGCATTGGCGCGCAAGCGGGGACCGAATGGTAAAAGCCCTGCTGCTTGCCGCTGTCGCATCGGGACAAGGCAAGACCACTGTCACCGCTGCACTGGCGCGCAAGCTGGTCCGCCTGGGACAACGCGTGCGCGTATTCAAGTGCGGCCCGGACTTCATCGATCCCATGCTGCTCGAACGCGCCAGCGGCGCGCCGGTGCGCTCGCTGGATTTGTGGATGGTGGGTAAAGAGCTGTGCAGCCAACAACTGGCGCAAGCCGCTGCGGAAGCGGACGTGATCCTTATCGAGGGCGTCATGGGCCTGTACGACGGCACGCCCTCATCGGCCGACCTGGCGCGCGAATTCGGCGTGCCAGTGATGGCGGTAATCGACGCCGGCGCCATGGCGCAAACCGCTGGCGCCCTGGTGCACGGGTTGCGCGACTATGGCCCGGTCGAGATGGCCGGTGTCATCGCCAACCGCGTTGCCAGTGAAGGCCACGCCAAAATGGTGGCAACCTCGCTACGCGACATTCCACTGTTCGCCACCCTGCCCAAGCAGGCCAGGTCACTGCCGGAACGCCATCTCGGCCTGGTCCTGCCGGGTGAGGTGAATGATATCGACCAGCTGCTTGATGAACTGGCCGACCAGCTGGTGTTTGACCAGGCAGCGTGGGACAGCCTGCGCCCGGTCGATCTGGGCGCCGCGCCAGCCGCCACGCAAACGGAACCGCTGCTGGCCGGGAAAACCATCGCCATTGCGCGCGACGCCGCCTTCATGTTTATCTATCCGGCCAACCTGGACATACTGCGCGCCTTGGGCGCGACGTTGAAATTTTTCTCGCCGCTGGCCGATGAAGCCGTGCCGGCAGAGGCGGACGCGGTCTATCTGCCCGGCGGCTACCCCGAACTGCACGCGGCGCAGCTGTCGCAGGCAGGCAACTGGCAGACCTCCGTACGCGCAGCGCACGCAGCGGGCATGCCGATTGTCGCCGAATGCGGCGGCATGATGGCGGTGGCAGACACGCTGGCGGACCAATCGGGCGCGGTATGGAAAATGGCAGGCCTGCTGCCCGGTGCTGTGGCCATGCAGCCACGGCTTGCGGGACTGGGCTCGCAAGGCCTGCCCACGCCGCAAGGCATATTGCGCGGCCATACCTTCCACTACTCGAAACTGGCGACGGACGTGGCACCAGCCGCGTACACTAGCAAGCATCCCTCCGCTATACAAGGTGAGGCATGGTACCGTGCAGGATCGCTATCGGCTTCGTATTTTCACGCATACTTTCCATCCAATCCGGCGGCAAGCGCCGCTTTGTTTCTTAGGAGTGTGATATGACACGTACACTGGTTCTGGGCGGCGCCCGCTCCGGCAAAAGCGCTTACGCTGAGCGTCTGGCCGCCGACTCGGGCAAGGAAGTCCTCTACATCGCCACCGCCACTGCTGGCGATGGTGAAATGGCGGCACGCATCGCCCACCACCGCGCCGGCCGTTCGCCGGAATGGACCACGGTTGAAGAGCCGCTGGCACTGGGAAACCAGCTGCTGCGCTGGTCCTCGCCCGACCGCCTGATTATGGTGGACTGCCTGACGCTATGGCTCAGCAATCTGCTATTTAGTGGCGGAGAAGAATATCCGGACGTCGGCGAGATCACCCTGCCGGCCCTGTTCCACGAACAGCAGGACATGCTGGCCAGCGCCCTGACCAAGTGCGCCAGCGACGTCGTAATGGTGTCGAATGAAGTCGGCCTGGGCATCATGCCCATGGGCGCCGTGTCGCGCTGCTTCATGGACGAACAGGGACGCCTGAACCAGGCCGTCGCATCAATCTGCGACCGCGTAGTGTTTGTGGCTGCAGGCTTGCCGCTGGTCTTAAAAGGATAACCGTGCTGAGTGGGCTGAGCTTTTCCACCATCGCCGTATTGATGGTGGCCGCAGTGTTGCTGGATCTATGGTGGGGCGAGGTGCGCCGCTGGCATCCGCTGGTTGGCTTTGGCAACCTGGCCATGGCGCTGGAGCGCCATCTCAATCGCGAAGGCCCGTTGCGCTTTCTGCGCGGCGTGCTGGCGTGGATGCTGGCCGTGCTGCCCTTGACGGCACTGGCCGCACTGCTGGTTCATGCACTGGCAATGCCGCTCGCGCAAGCTGCCGCTCATGCCCTCATGCTGTATTTAGCGCTTGGCTTGCGCAGCCTGCGCGACCACAATCTGCCGATTGCCGATGCGCTGGCCCGGAATGACCTGCACGATGCCCGCCGCCTGACCTCCTACATCGTCAGCCGCGACACCACCAGCGCCAGCGAAATCGAGCTGACGCGCGCCAGTGCCGAATCGCTGCTGGAGAATGGCAACGATGCCGTCTTCGGCACGCTGTTCTGGTTCATCGTTGCAGGCGGGCCTGGCGCCGTGTTGTTCCGCATGGCGAACACGCTGGACGCGATGTGGGGCTATCGCACGCCACGGCTGCTGCAATTCGGCTGTGCCGCAGCCCGCATCGACGATGCGCTCAACTACATTCCCGCCCGTCTGACTGCGCTGTCCTACGTGCTGCTGGCGCCTGGCCTGCAAGGCAAACGCCGGGCATGGCAATGCTGGCGCGCGCAAGCTCCGGCATGGGATAGCCCAAACGCCGGTCCGACCATGGCCAGCGGCGCTGGTGCGCTTGGCGTGCAGCTGGGCGGCGCAGCCATCTACCACGGCCAGCTGGAACATCGCCCGGTACTGGGTGACGGACCACCCGCTACCGGCGCCGATATCAACCGCGCCTGGCTGCTGGTCGCGCGCACCACCGCGCTGTGGCTGGCCATCGCCTGTACTGCTGCGGCCATCATGGAGTACACACATGCTTGAACACGGCGGCAATCTGCGCGACGCCGCAAAACGCTTTGGCCGCGAGGACTGGGTTGATCTGTCCACCGGCATCAATCCCCATTGGTATCCGGCGCCGGTGGTGGCGAACAATGCCTGGCATCGTCTGCCGGAGCCTGATCCCGCGCTCACCGCTGCGGCGCAAGTTTTCTACGGCGCACCGCTGATGCTGCCGGTGGCTGGCACGCAGGCAGCAATTCAGGCGCTGCCCCGTCTGCGCGCCCCATCGCGCGTGGCAGTCAGCGCGCCATCCTATGCGGAGCATGCACACCACTGGGCCGGCCATGGCCATGCGATGACGCTGACGCCCTATGCAGATCTGGCGGCCGCTGTCGCCCATCACGATGTCGTTGTCGTCGTCAATCCGAACAATCCCACCGGCGACGTCGTCCCTGCCGCCCAGCTTCTGCAATGGGCCGGCGACCTGGCCGCGCGTGGCGGCTGGCTGGTAGTCGATGAGGCGTTTGGTGATACGGCGGCGGACAACAGCGTCGCCGCATACACCGCCCAACCTGGCCTCATCGTACTGCGCTCGGTTGGCAAATTCTTCGGCCTGGCCGGGATTCGTCTGGGCTTTGTAGCGGCCCACGCCGGTCTACTGCGCGACCTGGCAGACCTGCTGGGTCCATGGACCATCAGCGGCCCGGCGCAGCAGATCGCTGTGGCGGCGCTAAGCGACCAGGCGTGGCAGGCAGCGACGCGCGAGCAGCTGCATGCCAGCGGCGAACGTCTGCGCGCACTGCTGGCGGCGCACGGCATTCAATCCTGCGGCACGCCACTGTTCCAGTGGTGGGCGGAGCCCCAACCGGAAGCGTTCTGGCAGCACATGGCGGAGCGCGGCATCTGGGTACGGCTTTTTACGCAAGCGGCACGTGGCATCCGTCTTGGCCTGCCGCCGGACGAAGCAGGCTGGCAACGCCTGCAAGCAGCACTCACTGAATGGAGCAAGCAATGAAAAAACTGATCTTCGCCACAGCCCTGCTGGCTGCGGCCACCGCCAGCGCCAGCTCCAGCTCCAGTGCTGCCGCCATCTCGGTGCGCGATGATGACGGCAATGTCGTCACGCTGCAAAAGCCGGCGCAACGCGTGATCGCCATGGCGCCGCACGTGACGGAACTGCTGTTCGCCGCCGGTGCGGGCGAAAAAATCGTCGGCGCAGTCACCTATAGCGATTATCCGGAAGCGGCAAAGAAGATTCCGCATGTCGGCGACAACCGTCTGATCGACATGGAACGCGTGGCAGCCATGAGGCCCGACCTCATCGTCATCTGGATGCACGGCGGCTTCGAGCGCCAGATTGAAGGCCTGCGCAAACTCGGCATCCCACTGTTCCACAGCGAGCCGGCCAAACTCGATGGCATTGCAGACAACGTGGTGCGGCTCGGCCAGTTGATGGGCACCGAAACCGTGGCCAACGCCACCGCCGCCGACATCCGCGCGCAATTTGCCGCGATGGCGAAGCAGTATGCCAACCGCCCGCCGGTACGCCTGTTCTATCAGGTCTGGGACAAGCCGCTGTACACCTTGAATGGCAAATCCATCGTCAGCGACTCCATCCGCCTGTGCGGTGGTGTCAACATCTTCGCCGACCTGAAGGTGACAGCACCGGTTGTCAGCATCGAAGGCGTGTTGCAGGAAAATCCGGAAGCCATTTTCGGCACCAGCGAAAAAGACTACGGCAGCGTCGATCTGTGGAAGCCCTATCCCAATATGCTGGCCGTGAAAAACAACAATCTGTTTCGCCTGCAGGGCGACCTGCTGAACCGCGCCGGCCCGCGCATGGTGGCAGGCACCAAGGCCCTGTGTGAAAAAATCGAAGAAGCCCGCCAGCACCGCAAATAATATGACGTTCCCTTATTCCACCCTGATGGTGCAAGGCACCACCTCCGACGCCGGCAAAAGCACCGTGGTTGCCGCCCTGTGCCGGCTGTTGAAACGCCGTGGCGTACGAGTGGCGCCGTTCAAGCCGCAGAACATGGCGCTGAATAGCGCCGTCACCACGGACGGCGGCGAAATCGGCCGCGCGCAGGCCTTGCAAGCCATCGCTGCCGGCTTACAGCCGCACACCGACATGAATCCGATACTGCTCAAGCCATCGAGCGACATCGGCGCCCAGGTCATCATCCACGGTAAAGTGCGCGCCGAGATGAATGCGCGCGACTATCATCAATACAAAACCGTGGCCATGCAGGCCGTGCTGGAATCGCATGACCGCTTGCTGAAGCAATACGACAGCGTGGTGGTGGAAGGCGCGGGCAGCCCGGCGGAAATCAATCTGCGCGACCGCGACATCGCCAACATGGGCTTTGCGGAAAAGGTGGACTGCCCGGTAATACTGGTGGCGGACATCGACCGTGGCGGCGTGTTCGCCCACATCGTCGGCACGCTGGCCTGCCTGTCGGAGAGCGAACGCAAACGCACCATTGGTTTCGTCATCAACCGCTTCCGTGGCGACATCAAGCTGCTGGAGCCTGGACTGGACTGGCTGGAGCAGCAGACCGGCAAGCCGGTGCTGGCCGTGCTGCCCTACCTGCATGGCCTGTTCCTGGATGCCGAAGATGCCGTGCAGCCGGTACAGGCCGAGCGTGGCGCGTTCCGCGTGGTGGTCCCCAGCCTGCCGCGTATGAGCAATCACACCGACTTTGACGCACTGCGTGCTCACCCGGACGTCGATCTGCGCTTTGTCCGCCAGGGCGAACCGATCCCGCCAGCAGATCTCATCATCCTCCCCGGCAGCAAAAACACGCGCGGCGATCTGGAATGGCTGCGTGCCCAAGGCTGGCCGGCGCAGATCCAGCGCCACCTGCGCTACGGCGGCAAAGTCATCGGCGTCTGCGGCGGCTTCCAGATGCTGGGCCGCGAAGTGACCGACCCGCTGGGCATGGAAGGCCAGGCCGGCGTGTCGCCCGCACTCGGCCTGCTCGACATGCGGACGGAAATGAGCCCGGACAAGCGACTGGTGCAAGTCCAGGGCACCTGCGCCTTCGACCACGCACAAGCACCGGTCGCCGGTTACGAAATCCACATGGGCGTGTCCACTGGCAGCGCGCTGGCCAGACCTGCCTTCTTCATCGACGGCCGCCCGGAAGGTGCGCTGTCCGACGATGGCCAGATACTGGGCACCTACCTGCACGGTTTGTTCGACACGCCGCAAGCCATCAGCGCCCTGCTCCATTGGGCCGGGCTCCATTCGGACAACACCGTGGACACTTCCGCCCTGCGCGAAGCCAGCCTGGATCGGATTGCCGACGCCACGCAGCCACTCCTCGACGCACTGATCGCACTGAAATGAATCCGCACGCCTACACCGACGCCGAAATCTTCGGCGTCTACCGCGCCATCCGCGAACGCCGCGATGTGCGCCACTTCAAACCAGGTCCATTGGAAGACGGCCAGCTGAAACGCTTTCTGGAAGCCGCCCACAATGGCCCCAGCGTCGGCTACATGCAGCCATGGCGTTTCGTCCGCATCACAGACGGCGCACTGCGGGCGCGCATTCACCAGCATGTGAACGAAGAGCGCATCAAGACTGCGGAAGCGCTGGGCAAGCGCGCCGAAGACTTCATGCGTCTCAAGGTGGAAGGCATACTCGAATGCGCGGAAGTGCTGGTCGTCGGCCTGATCGACAAGCGCGATGAGTACGTGTTCGGCCGCCGCACCATGCCGGAGATGGACCTGGCCTCCGCCGCCTGCGCGCTGCAAAACTTCTGGCTCGCTGCGCGTGCGGAAGGCATCGGTGCGGGCTGGGTCTCGATGTTCGATCCGCAGCAATTGCGCGAGATCGTCGGCATGCCGGAAGGCAGCCAGCCGATTGCCGTGCTGTGCGTGGGGCAGGTGCACGAGTTCTACACCGCGCCCATGCTGGAACTGGAGAAGTGGGACCAGCGCCGGCCGATCAGCGAGATCCTGTTCGAAAACCGCTGGGACAACGCCGCCTGATTCCTACGCCGGGCATTCCTCGATGCGGCGATTGCCCGGCCCCGGCAGCACACGCAGACTGCGTTCCGTCGCAGCCGTGAACTCATGCTTGAACACCGTGTCGACAAAGCGCCAGTCGCAGCGCACCTGATCGTGGCTGGCGGTGACGATCATATAGCCTCGCTTGCTGGTCTGCGCGTAATACAGCGGTTCGATCAGATCCACCATCATGCTGGCCACATCTTCCGGGTCACGGTCGCGATACGCGCCCTCCATGCCCGGCGATGACACTGACGCGGTTGCAAACTCCACGCCTACCTGCTTGCCCTGCGCATCGTGCAGATCGCTGGCCCAGGCGTTATGGGTGTCGCCCGCCAGCACCACCAGGTTTTTGCGGTGCTTCTGCATCATCTCAAACACTTGCTCGCGGTCGGCCTGATAGCCGTCCCACGAATCCAGATAGCACGGCAAGGTCGTGCCAGACAGCCAGCGCTGCTGCTTCGCATTGACGCAGGATGGATCTGCCTTGGCGCGTTTCTTGAGTGCGGAATAATCGGTGCAGTTGCACTCGCCCATGACCACGGCGGTGGGATACTCCATGCGCGCCATCAGCACCTGCTGGCCCAGCATCTGCCAGCGCGCCCTGGAACGAACCACCTGCCCTTGCAGCCATGCCATCTGTTCACGGCCTATCATCTGGCGGCGCGGCGAGCAGACATCCTGTTTGTACTTCTCCACGTCGAAGTGTTTGTGCTCGTCGTAATAGGAAGACATCATCAGCTGCTGGTCACGCGCGATCAGACGCGTATCGAGCATGTGCAGCGAGACGATGCCGCCGAAGTCGAACGAGCGGTAAATCTTGTCCGGCGTTGCCGCATCCGGCACGCGTATCGGCATCCATTCGTGATAGGCCGTCATGGCTGCCAGCTTGCGCAGTTCGAACGGACCGTACTTGCTGGCCTTGTGATCGACCGAGCCATCGCGCCAGGTATCGTCGGCGAATTCGTGATCGTCCCACACCACGATAAACGGCATGGCCGCATGCACGGCCTGCAAATCGGGGTCGGACCGGTACTGCGCGTAGCGGCTGCGATAGTCGTCCGTACGCAACAGCAGTTCGCGCGGTTCGGACACGCGGCCCAGCGCCTCCGCATTACCGCAGGCGTAGCCCGTGCTTTCGTATTCGTAGATGTAGTCGCCGATGTGCAGCGCGGCGTCGATATCGTCCTGGCGCGCGGCGTCGGCATACACGTTGAAATAACCGGCTGGATAATTCGAACACGAGAACACCGCTAGCCGCACCTGGCGCACGTCGCTGCGCGCCAGCGTCTTGGTGCGGCCGACAACCGACTTCTCGCCATCGATGGCAAACTGGTAGTAGTAGACATGGCCAGGCAACAGGCCGCCGGCATCCACCTTGACCGTGAAGTCGCGCTGCGCGGAAGTCACCACGCTCCCCTGGCCGATGAGATTCTGCATGGCCGGATCCGTGGCCATCTGCCAGCGCACGGGCATCTCGCCCGTGTGGCCATGCGGCGGCGTGACACGCGTCCACAGGATAACGCGGTCGCTGAGCGGATCACCACTCGCCACGCCATGGCGAAAGCCCGGCGCGCCATTGTCGGCAACGCCGGCAGCCGTGCTGGTACAACCGCTCAAGCCACTCGCGCCCACGCCCAGCAATGCGGAGGATGCGGCCATCTGGCGGATAAAAGTACGGCGTCCAGGTGGTATTGGCGGTTTGATCTCCATGTCCTCTCCCATAGGCCGTAGCGATGTCCGCAACTTACGCCCCATACGTGACGCGTGTGTGACCGTTCTGTTTATTTTGTGTGACAATCACCACATGAACGACACCGCCGCCAAGCGCTACCTGCCCTGGGTAGTCGCCACTACCCTTTTCATGGAGCAGCTGGACTCCACCGTCGTCAACACGGCGATTCCCTCCATGGCCGCCAGCTTGCAAGTGACGCCACTGAGCCTGAAGGCGGTTGTGACCAGCTACATCCTCAGCCTCGCTGTCTCCATTCCCATCAGCGGCTGGATGGCGGACCGCTTTGGCACGCGCCGGGTGTTCATGACGGCGATTGCCATTTTCACCTTCGCCTCCGTACTGTGTGGCCTGTCGGTCAACTCGCCCATGCTGGTGGCCGCGCGTTTGTTGCAGGGCTTTGGCGCGGCCATGATGATGCCGGTGGGCCGGCTCACCATTGTCCGCACCTTCCCCAAGCACGAGCTGCTGGCGGCCATGAACTTCGTCATCATCCCGGCGCTGATCGGGCCACTGCTCGGCCCCACCATCGGCGGCTTGATCGTGCACTGGCTAAGCTGGCGCGACATCTTCTTCATCAACGTGCCAGTGGGCCTGGTGGCGATCTTCCTGGCGCACCGCTACATGCCGGACTACCACGGCGACCATCCAAGGCCGCTGGACCTGATCGGCCTCGTGTTGTTCGGCACCGGCATCGCTTTGCTGTCATGGCTGCTGGAAGTGTTTGGTGAACACAAGCTCGATGTGACCTCGGCTGCGGTGCTGCTGTTCATTTCCATCAGCCTGCTGGCCGCGTATGCGTGGCATGCCAGGGAAGCGCCCTTCCCGCTGCTGCGCCTTGCCTTGCTCAAGGTACGGACCTTCCGCGTGTCGGTGCTGGGTGGTTTCATCACGCGCATCGGCGTGGGCGGCCTGCCGTTCCTGCTGCCGCTGCTGTATCAGCTGGGCCTTGGGCTGCCTGCGTGGCAATCCGGTTTGCTGATGATGCCATCCGCCGCTGCCGCCATGGGCATGAAGGTGATTTCCACGCGCGTGCTGGCCCGCTTCGGCTACCGTCAGGTGCTGACGGTGAATACGCTGCTGATCGGCCTGACCATCTGCATGTATTCGTTTGTGCAGGCAGGCACGCCGCTGTATGTGATTGTGGCGATCAGCCTGTGCCAGGGCTTCTTCAATTCGCTGCAGTTCTCCAGCATGAACAGCATCGCCTACGCCGACGTGGAGGGGCCGGACGCCAGCATGGCCAGCACCATCGCCAGTTCCATGCAACAGCTGTCGATGAGCTTTGGCCTGGCGGCGGGGTCGCTGGTCACGGGCTGGTTCCTGGGCGACCTGCCGCAGTCCAACCGCGTGGCGCTGACATCGGCGCTGCACCATGCGTTCATTGCGCTGGCGGTGCTGACCGCCATCTCCTCGGCCACTTTCTGGACGCTGCGCAAAACGGATGGCGAAGCAATCAGCCACGCGAAGCGGCCGGACGAAGGATCAGCCGATTGATATACGGGTCCAGCACCAGCGGCCCGTGATACTGCTCCGGCGTGTAGCGGTAGGCATAGCTGGGCAGCAGCGAGTACTGGATCTGCAACATCAATCGTGGCTGCTGCAACGGCGCCGCGCCCTTGTGGATGCCAGCGGTGTCCACCGCAAAGCAGAAGCCACGTGCGCCGGTGGCGATCAACAGGTCTTCGGCGCGATGCCTGGCGAGGATTTCGGCGTCGCTGTAAAAACGCAGCCGCATCGGGGCTTTGGTCAGATGGCTGCCATGCAGATAAACATGCGGCCCGGCGCCGTCATCCACATCGCTCAGATAAACCAGGATTTTGAGGTAGCGCCAGTCTTCCGAGTCACGGTGAAACGCTTGCAGCACGCTGCCACCCGGTACGGGGAACGACCAGCGCAGCCCCAGCGCGGAGATGGTCGGCTTGCATGTCAGGTAGCGCGCAGCAAGTCCCAGCAGCGGCGTGCTGTTTGCCAGCGACAGGATATGGGGACAGGCGATGACCTCCCGCAGATGATAGTCGGCGACGCGCACGCCGTGCGGCCGTTGCGCCAGCGTGAAGCCGCTGCGTTGGCGGTCGCGGTCCGTGAGCAGCTTGTCCGCCAGCCAGGCACGGATATCACTGCACTGGGTGTCGCTGAGCAGATTGCCCAGCGGTGCGTAGCCACTGACACGCAGCGCCAGCAGCGCCGTCTCCTCGGCAGAATCGCGGGCGCACAGTTCGTCGCCCGCGCCCTGCCGCAGCCGCAGCGCGCCACTCAACGCGCGTACCACCAGGCGCCGCAACGATGGCGCAGTCACCATGCGCTGGCTGTAGTACAGCAGGCTACGGAGTGGCGAAAACTGGCTGCCAGGTTTTAACTGTGCGTATTCCATCGGGCTGTCCTCTCAGGGTAATCCCTGAGAAGGTAGCAACCCGGCGGACGCGCCGCCTTGATGTGGACTAAACCTTGTTGCGACGGCGACGCGCAATGGCGCCGACCAGCGCCAGCCCGGCAAACATCATGGCGTACGTCTCAGGCTCGGGTACTGCCGCAGTGACCTTGGTGTAAATGCCGTCAAATGCATACGTCGCGCCCAGGCCGTTGATGTGGGTCGCACCGATCAGCGCCAGGAAGCTGGCGTCCGACGAATAATCACCCTGCAAACGGAAGGCGTAGGCGCCGGCGGCGGCTTCGGTGAAGGTCAGCGTTTTGCCATGGATGACCGTACCCAGCGAGCCGAAGGTCAGCGAGGAACCACCGAGCAGCACCGCCGAATCATCGGTCAGCGACAGGCTGGCAAAATGCTGGCCGTCGGCGCCGGCGTTACTCAGGCGCAGCGTGCCGCCATTCAGGATCAGCGCGCTATCAGCCGACAGGCGCTGGGCGCCATCCAGCGTCAGGCTGCCGCCGCTCAGCTGGGTAGCGCCAGCATAAGTGCTGACGCCGGAGAAGGTGACATCGCCACCCTTGATTTCCACCTTGCTGAAGTTGGCAATCGCACCCGCATACGAGAAGCTGCCGCCCGTGCCCGGGTTTACCACCAATGTGTTCTGGTTGCCGCTGCCGCCATTGATGCTGCCGAGGATGGCGCCGCCGGTGATGGTGACGCTGTTCTTGCCGCTGCCCAGCTCAATCGCCTTGCCACTGCTGGAACCGTTGATGATGCCGCCGGTCACAATGGTGGTGTTATCCAGCCCGCCCTTGATGGCCGCATTGACCGCACCGCCGCCGATGATGGAGGCGCCAGCGCTGTTATTGATGGTTACCGTGTAGCCGCTGGCCGCGCCTACCGCCACAATGGCCGAATCACTCTGGCCACGAATCACGCCGCCGGCCTGGTTGGTGATGACAGCGTGGCCATACAGGCCTTCACGCGTGCCTTCCGGTGCGCCTTTGACGTCATTGCCGGCCAGCGTGATGCCGCGGCCAACCGCCACCGTATTGCCGGCGCTGACCAGCCCTTCAATCGTGCCGGAGTTGACGATGGTGCCGCCGCCCACGCTGATGCCTTCGCTGTAAGCCTTGGTTTCCCCCTTGGCGGCAAACGCGTCGATCGAGCGGATGATGCCGGTGTTGGTGATATTGGCGATGCCGTCCATATCGACACCATCGCCGTCGCCGGTCACGCCCTGGCCGGTGATGGCGCCATGGTTTACCAGCGTCAGCACCTGCTTGCCGCTAAAGCCGTCCAGGTTGATGCCGGAACCATTGATGCCACGGATGATGCCGCCCGCCGCGTTGGTCACGGCAACGGTGAAGGCCACATCCGTATCCGGGCCGCCGGTGATGCCGTGGCGGCCGCCTTCGATCAGGCCGGTGGCATAGTTGAACACCTGCACGCCGGTGGCATTGGTTTGCAGGTCGATGGCGTCGCTGCTGCCCTTCTTCGGCGTCACCGACTGGATGGTGCCGTAGTTGTTGACCACGCCGTTCACACCGGGACGCACAGCGTCAGCCTCGGTGGCCTTCAGCAAGCCATAGTTGTTGACCACATTGCTGCCGGTGACGCCATTAAAATCCACCGCCTGCGAACCGCCTTCGCTCGGGTTCAGCGAAATCATGGAGCCATAGTTATTCAGCGTCACGCTGGACTTGCCGGTGAGCTGGATGACATCGGCGTCGGCCGCCTGCATCAGTGCGCCCGCGTTGTTGTTGACGGTCAGGTTGGCATAGCCGACGCTGTCGCGGATCACGCGGCCAGTGCCGGTCTGCTTGAGAATATTGTTGTTGGTGAGGGTGACATTGGCGCCGCCGATGGTCACCGCGTTGTCCTTGCCGCTGACGATCAGCGAGCCCGTGGCCGCGACTATGCCGCTCTGGCCATCCGCCAGCGTTTGCGCCTTGGTGCTGGCGCCAGTGATGGTACCGGGGAAATCCGCTGCCGTTGCCATGCCCATGGGCAGTGCGGCGATCAGCAAAAATTGAATGGCGGAGGCAGATTTCGGCAGTACGATCGGCATGGCTTTGTCCCGTTAATGTTGTGAGCAAACTTCCAATATCCCATAAAATTATTACAAGCTTGTGACGGTGTTATGACATCACAACACACGCTGTGCGCCGCCCCGGGAAGCTGATAAGCTGCCGGGCATTTTTAGTTCAGGGAGTCTTCATGCAGAAGTTTGCCGCGTGCGTTACGGCACTGAGTGCGGCGCTCATTGCCGCCGCTGCTTGCACCATCGCCTTTGTCCACCAGGCGCCGGAAACCGGCACGCCCTACCAGGCCGTGGCGCTGATGAATGGTCAGATGTTTTTTGGCAAGCTGGAGGACAGCAGCAGCGCCTACGTCACGCTGCGCGATGTGTTCTATATTCAGGGCCGGCAGAATCCGGACACCAAGGCGGTCACCAGCGTGCTCATCAAACGCGGCGGCGAAGCGCATGCACCGGACCGCATGCTCATCAACCGCCAGCAGGTGCTGCTGATCGAACCGGTCAAGGCCGATTCGCACATCGCCAAACTGATTGCGGAGCAGAACGCGGCGCAATAGCCACGTTTGCTCCGCGGGGGCGCGGCATCAGAACGATGTCAGCGCCTTGCCGAACTTGATCAGCCACAGACGGCTTGGGCGCTCGGCGTCCGCACCACGTGCCACGCGAATGCTGTTGGCCGCGTTGCAACCCGCCGCGCTGCTGGTGACAATGACGCCATTTGCATCGATATTGCACTTGGTGACATCCGCGTCTTCAATCGCCTTGCCGTTGGCGTCGAACACCTTGGTTTTCAGGCCGAAGTCGTTGTCGTTGGCCAGCGCCAGCGTATTGCCGTCAACGATGGTCAGGCCTTCCGCCTTCTCTGCCAGCCAGCCGATCGCGTTCAGATCCAGCAGCAGGGTTTTCTTGAGCGAGGTGACTGCCTTCCAGTCGGCGCCATTCACCGCCGCGCCACCCATGCTGCTTTTCTCCAGGTCGGAAGTGGCCGGGTTGAACGCCGTAGCAGCGATATCGGTCGCTGCGCCGATTTCCACCAGCATCAGCTTGTTGAACACCTTGCCGCTCGGCGCCGCGCCCTGCTCGATCACAATGAACTTGCCGTTACCCAGCGCAACCACATCGCCCAGCTTGGCGTTACCGGTGCGGCCATCCTGGTACTCGCTGGCCTCCAGCGGATAGGCGTACATCTTGCCTGCCTTGCCGGTGGTCGGATCAAACTCGGTCCAGCGTGTGAAGCGCGCGAAGCGTTCGATGAGCTCGCTCTTGCCCGTCACCGAATACGGCGTGCTGCCATCGGTCAGCGGGCTTTGCAGGAAACCGTGCAGCTTGTCGGTGCTGGTGTCCAGCGCCAGGCCTTCCATGCCGCGGTTGGCACGGCGTTTCAGGAAAATGTCCGGCAAGCCGCTGCCCGGTGCGTACTTGTTCAGGATGATGCCAGTGGCTGGATCGATCTTGACGATGAAGGGACCATACTCGTCCGATACCCACAGCACATTGCGCTTCTTGTCGACCACGATGGCTTCGGTATCCAGGCCGTTGACATCGAACGTGGCTTTGCTGCTGGCGTCATATTTCATGGCATCCAGCACCGGCAGCTCAGCCGAATTGCCCACCGTGCCCGGCGGGATCGCCAGACCGCTGGCCTTCACATTGGCCGAGGCCTTGATCGGCGTGGACGAGGTCAGCACCGCGCCGTTCTTGCCCACCGTGATGACCCCAAATGCCGGCGCAAAGCTCGGCGACGGGAAGATCTTGGCGCCGGTCACACCGCTGCCGGTCAGCGCCGGCAGGTTGGGGCCGTCACCGTTGGGACCACGGTCGGTCAGGCCATAGAACTCCAGCTCGCCATTGGCGTTGGTGCCTTTGAAGGCCAGCGAGGAGCCGTAGGACGGCAGGAAGCCCAGCGGGAAGTCTTCCTTGACCTTGGCATTGGCGCCTTCGTATGGAACGTAGTAGCTGCTGGCAGCCTGTACCTGGTAACGCGTCACGGTCACCGACACCGCGCCCAGCGGCGTGGTCTGGTTGAAGGTTTCGTTGACGGGCGTGCCGACCTTGGATGCCAGCGTATCTTCAAAGTGTTCGCGCACCAGTGCGCGGCGGCTGTCGTCCACGCTGCGCGCGGCGTACTTGGCGCCAGCGGCGGTCAGGTTGGCGCTCAGGGCAGTGTTGAAGGCGTCGGCAGCCGCGTTGAAGTCGGCGGACTTGCTGGCCAGCGCGGTCTTCACATCCGCCGTCAGCTTGATGCCATTGGCGGGGTCGCTGTCCTCATCCAGCAATTGCAGCGCCAGCAGACGGTTGACGACCTTGCTGTCCTTGACGTCGCTCACACCCGCCAGCTGCAGCGGCGTGATGGTGGCGGCGCATGGCGCACTGCCCAGTGCGATGCCGCCTATGCTGAAGGTCACGGTATCGCCGGCATAGCAGGTGAACTCGCCCTTGGCATTGGTGCTGGCCTTGGCGGCCGTGCCGGCCACATAGTCCAGATTCTCGACTGCGCCGTCCAGGAACACGCCGCCCATGGCGACTTTGGCTGGCTGTTCCGGCGTTGCAGGATGATCGCTGCCGCCACAACCCGCCAAGACGGAAAACACCGCCAGCGACATCAAGGAGAATTTTTTCATCGTTATCTCTCTACCCTTGGTTGGAAAAGCGGCAATCTTAGTCATCGTACATGACCGCGTAATGACAGTATTGACACCACCTATAAAACACCTATACTAGCCACACCATTGCCACCGGAACCGCCGCCTTGAAACCTGTCCGACGCCACCTGCTGTTCTGGATACCCTCGCTGTATTTCGCCCAGGGACTGCCGTATGCCACGGTGATGACCATGGCCGCCATCATGTACAAGCGGCTGGGCGTGTCCAACGAACAGATCGCCTGGTGGACCAGTCTTCTGGGTATGGCATGGGTGGTCAAACCCTTGTGGAGTCCCCTGCTGGAAATGCTGCCCGGTAAAAAGTGGACCATCGCCGCCTTCCAGGCCTTGGGCGGCGCCTGCCTGCTGGGCGCCGCGCTCGCGCTGGGCGGTCCGGGATTCTTTACCTTCAGCGTCGCCATGCTGGCGTTGCTGTCGCTGGCCTCCGCCAGCCATGACGTGGCCGCAGACGGCCTGTACATCAGCCAGCTCACGCCACGCCAGCAAGCCATGTACTCGGGCTGGCTCAGCACGTTCTGGAATGGCGGCCGCCTGTTCGTGCAGGGTGCCCTGGTGGTGCTGGCAGGCGAGCTGGAAGCGCGCTATGGCGTGCATCGCGCCTGGCAGGCCGCGCTGGCTTTGCCCGGCGGCGTGCTGCTGCTGCTGGCGGCCTATCACTGCTGGGCAGCGCCAGCCGATACCGCCACCGCAGCGCGCGGCCAGCTGTGGCGCACCAGCGCCGATGTGCTCCGGAGTTTCCTGCGCAAACCCGGCATCGGCACCGCCATCCTGTTCGTGCTGCTGTTCCGCATGGCCGAAGGACAGGTGCAGACCATCGGCCGCTTGTTCCTCATCGACGCGCGCAGCAATGGCGGCCTGGGCATGAGCACGCTGGACATGGGCATCGCCTACGGCAGTTTCTCGACCGTGGCGTACATCGTCGGCAGCATCCTCGGCGGCTACTTTGGCGCCTGGCTGGGACTGCGGCGGGCGATGTTTCCGCTGATTGTGGCGATGAACCTGCCTACGCTGACCTTTTGCTACCTGAGCATGGCGCTGCCCACCAGCCTGACCCTGATTACCGCAGTCCTGAGCGCGGAGATGTTCGGCTTCGGCTTCGGTTTCGCGGGCCTCGTGATGTATATGATGCAAGTGGTAGCACCGGGCAAATACCCGGCCGCCCACTACGCGCTGGGCACCGGCATCATGCAGCTGGGACTGGTACTATCGACCATGGTCAGTGGTAAAATCCAGACTTGGCTCGGCTATCACGACTTTTTCATCTGGGGCTTGCTGGCCGCGTTGCCCTCGCTGCTGCTGACCTTGTCGGTGGCGCTGCCGGGTAAGCCACCCCAGGCTGCTGCCGCAGCAAGCCCAGCCTGACCGTTTCGAATGCATGCAGGACCATGAACCCAGATCACGACACTTCCCTCGTTACGCAGCTGGAGACGCAAATCAAGGCGTTGCGGCATGTACTCGCCTATCGCCATATCTACGTCATCAGCTTTTCCAGTAGCGGAGCGATCGTCACGCACAACTATCCGTCGCACCAGCAGGCGACCAGCCTGGATCATTTCGTGTTCCTGATCGGGCAGGATAATCTGGATGCGATCAAGGCATTGATCCGTACCTCGGTCACCGGTGCGGACGGCTGGAAGTTCTTCAATCGCGACCTGAAACTGCACCTGCTGCGCGTGGACCAGGATTTGTGGAGCATCCAGGTGGGCAATGTGGAAGAAGAGTCCACCGACGAGCACTACCCCAGCCCGGACTTCGCCAGGTTCTACAGCCTGACCGAAACCCTGACCGAGTTCCACGAATGGCAAACCAGCGGCGATGTGGACGGTGTGCTGGACCGCATCCGCAACCAGCACCTGCCTCAGATTCAGGCCGTGAAGTCGTCGCTGACCGATCCTATTTTGCTGATGTGCCTGGACCTGATCGAAGGCATGGTGCGCTCGGCCGTGACGGAAGATGTGGAGCTGGAAAACCACATCTACTCTTTGCTGACGCCGTCCGAAATCCAGGTGGCCAAGTTCATCAAGGTCGGCAAGTCGACCAAGGAAATCGCGCAAAGCCTGAGCGTGGCGTCGAAGACGGTCGAGAACCACCGCAACAGCCTGCGCGCCAAGTTGGGCATCACCAACAAGGGCATCAACCTGCGCAACTACCTTATCAGCCTGTCCAACTAAGCACGCTGCTGCGGCCCTTGCGGCCGGTGCTGCTGAAGGCCGCGACCCTCAACTCCCTTACCGCCGACGGCAATGCGAACGGCTGGGTGTACTGCGCCGCATGCTCGTCCGGCTCGCGGCCATCCAGCGTATAGCGCAAGGTCAGTCCCGGCAGCTCGCTGTTGATGCGGACCATACCGTCACTCAGTTGCACGCCGGGCGGCGGCAAGCGGTACAGCACGCCCAACCGGTCCAGCTGCGGCAACGCATGGCATGTCAGCCGGTGCGCGAATTCCGCCCACATGGCCGGACGCTCGCACCACGCACATTCCGCCACGGCCAGCAACCGTGGGAACAGCAGATAATCCATGCGCTCGACACTGCGCACATTCTCGCCCCACAAGTGCGCCTGTATCCCCAGCAGATTGCGCCGCCCCGTTGCCGTCAGCAGCACCATGTTGCTGAGTGCTTCGGCATCGACCGCCTGGCCCATCAAATCGTAGGGCGCATTGCGGTAGATATCTTCGGGACAGAACTCCAGCACGTGGCGCAGATCCGGGAAACCGCCCCAGTAATACCCTGGCTCCGCGGGATCTTTGGCGCAGGCCAGGTCCAGGTACAAACGGTCCGCATTGCACAGCACGACGGGGTAGCCGGCATTCGCCAGTTGATAGGCCAGATCTTCCCGGCCCTTGCCCCAGGCGCTGTGCCAGACGTAGCTACGCACGGGCGCATCAAGGAAGCGCGGATTCGGTTGCGGCTTGCCGTCCTTGCCATCGATGGTTGCCATCTCCTCCCAACCCGCGAGTTGTAAATCCAGTCCATGTACCAGCGTGCGCAATCGTCCGAAGAAGTATTCCTGCACTTGCGCCGTGGTCTGCAGGCCGTGCTGCGCCATCAGCGCACGGCATAGCGGCGATGCCAGCCAGGCCCCATCCGGCACCTCGTCGCCGCCAGTGTGCACCGTGGTGAGCGGCGCCCCCGCTTCGGCATACATCGACCGCAGTTCACCCAGCACGGTCGCGACAAAGCGCAAGCAGCCTGGCTGCGCAACGCACATCACGTTGTCGCGCCACAGCTGCACGGACTGGTACACCGAGTGGTCATCGGGATCGGACAGCAGATATTCCTCCGCCTCCGCTGGCTGCCCTTGCGCCATCAAGCGGCGATAGCGCGCATCCATCGACTTGATCGCGGCGCGCGCGTGGCCCGGCACATCGATCTCCGGCAGCACCGTGATGTGACGCTGTCGCGCATGGCGCAGGATGTCGATGAAATCCGCGCGGCTGTAAAAGCCGCTGCCCGCTGATGTCGCCGCATCCGGCCCGGAGCCAAACGAAGCACACAGCGCCTGCTCCTGCGGCTGTGCATAGCCACGCTGTCCGCCAACCTCGGTCAACTCGGGCAAGGCCGCTATCTCCACACGCCAGCCTTCATCGTCGCTGAGATGCAAATGCAGCGTATTGAGTTTGTAGCGCGCCATATCATCCAGCAGGCGCAACACCGATTGCTTGCCGACGAAATGCCGCGCCACGTCCAGCATCAAGCCGCGATAGGCATAGCGTGGCGCATCCAGCACTTCGCCCAGCGGTAGCGTCGCAGCTGGTGACAGCATCTGAAGCAGGCTTTGTATGCCATTCGCCACACCATGCGCCCCAGCGCCGCATACCACAGCGCCATGTGCCGTGATCTCCAGGCGATACCCTTCGTGCGTCGCCGCGTGCAGACCCGGCTCGCCCATGCGTAACGCAATGCCGTTGCTGCCAGCTTCCGTGACGCACTCCAGCGCCAGCGCATGCTGTTCACGCAGCAGCGCTTGCAGCAAGCGCGCCTCCGACGCCAGTCCATCCTGATAGACGATCTGCATGTCCGCCTCAAGCCGCAACCCTCCTTCGCCCGGCTGCCATGATAGCGGCGCCGGCGTAAAAGGCTGTAGCGCCTCCGGACTCCCCACCTCCGCCTGCGCCGCATAACGCGAGGCCGGCGTACTGGCGGGTACCAGATCCCCTGCACCCCGATGCAATTGGGCGGCGGTGACAAACGGCTCGATCAAGGGATCGCCCAATGGCGACACCTCGCCATCGAGCACCAGATAGAACCCCAGCGGCGCATCTGTCACGCTGATCGCATACCCAGCCGACCAATACCCTATCTCCAGCACCTGCCCCTCCGGCAGGCCGGCAAAGGATGCTGCCGGCTCAAGGCAAAACAGGTCGCCGCCCGGATGGCGCAGACGGACCTCGCCGGCCAGCCGCGATAGATCAGGCGGCCGGCAGGTATTGAAGTACAGCGCCCAACCGCCCGCAGGCAAATCCCGCAGCGCCAGCAGTTGCAGGCGCGCTGAAAAGCCGGCACCATCAGCGTCATTGCCCAGACAGGCCCAGGTCAGCTTCAGGTGCGGCATATCAGTAGCTCACTCCGACACGCAGGCCAACCGTACGCGGGTCATTCCACGAAGCGCGCACGAAACCACCGGCATTGTTCGCACCAAAGCCGCTGTAGAAGTTGGCCGCGTTCTTGGAACGCGTATCGGTCAGGTTCAAACCATACAGCTCCGCGTACCAGTTGTTCGGGCCAATCAGCTTGAGCGAACCATCGACCGTCGAATAGGCCTTCTGTGCATCCGACATATGCGGGTTGTCCAGATTGCGCAGCGTGAAGTACATCTTGTCCTGCCACTTCACCGAAATCCAGGGCACCAGCACATAGTCATGCGGCAGGTTGATATTCTGCGAGAAGTTCACCGATGCCGTGTACTTCGGCGAGAACGTCAGGTGATTGCCCGTGATATCGTAGATCTGCTTGCCCACCAGCGTAGGATCAGTGCCCGAATACATCGGCGGACAAGGCACGGCGCCATACTCCGCGCGGAAGCCGCAGCCGTAGTTATCGCTGTAAGTCGGATAGTCGCGCATCTTCGAATTGATGTACGAGAAGCTGGCGCCCAGACGCGCACCATGCCATGGCTTGTAATCCATCTCCAGCTCCAGGCCAGGAATATCCACCACCCCCACGTTCTTGGTCATGCCCTTGATGATGACGTTACAGGTGGGGTTGGCGGCCGGACATGGCGTATCGGTTTTCACCAGCGCCGAAAAGAACTGGCCGTATTCCTGCTTGTCCTTGTAGCGGCTGTAGAACAGGGTGGCCGACAGGTTCATGCGGTTTTCCAGGAAGCGGCCTTTGTAGCCCAGCTCCAGATTGGTCACCGTCTCCGGTCCCCATGGGAAGAAGGTGATGTGCGGACCAGCCGGACCATCCACACAGGTCTTGCCGCCGCACGCGTCATCCTGGTCCGAGAAGCCGCCCGACTTATAGCCAGTGGACAGCGAGGTGTAGACCATGTCGGAAGGCGTCAGCTGCTTCATCAAGCCCAGACGATAAGTGAAGTGCTTCCAGCTTTGCTGGTTCGTGTTGACCGCAGGACCGGGATACAAGGCATACGCGCCCGTTCCCGCCAATGGCCCCATGCCGTTGGTGAGCTGATTGCCATTGTGCGCCGCGAAACCGGGCGTACCCGGAATGCCCGGATTGAACAAGCCGTTGTAGTACGCGGGTTTGGATGGGTCCCAGTCGCCGCCAAACACCTTGCCATTGTTATTGATCTTGGTATCCCAGCTCATACGGCCGCCGAACGTGGCGGTCCACGTCGGCGCGAACTTCCAGTCCGTCTGCGCGTACAGCGCCTTGGCGATCACCTGAACGTCCGGCTGGTTGTAGTACTGGCTGATCGGATAGCCATATGGCGCCATCGCCAGGAACTCCTGCGCGTAGTTGATCTGGTTCTTTTCCTTCATGTAGAAGGCGCCGTAGACCGTCTGCCACGCATCATAGTTCTGCTTCAGCTGCAGCTCGTGCACATCCGAGACGTATTTGGAATCCAGCGTGCGCGAGTTGGTGTCGAGGACCGGCCAGGTGCCGCCATTGCCTCCGGCAGGCACCGGCAGGCGCACATCGACCTGGCTTTCCAGCGGATGGTAGCCGGCATCATCGTCGGTCTGCTGCGTGCGTTTCTGAATCGCGTGCGCCAGACTGTATTCGATGCGGTTGTTCTTGTCCAGATCCCAGGTCAGATTGGAGCGGATGGTGTTGATCGACATATCGATCTTGCCCGGCAGGTTGATCTTCACATCCCACTGGCTCCCCGGACAGGCGAAGCGGGTACCTGCAGCCTGGTCGCAATCCTTGATGAAGAGATTACCCGCACCGGAGTTCTGATAGCGTTCATATGACAGCAGCCATTCCACATCGTTGACTGGCTTCCAGCGCGCCGACAAGCGTCCCGCCCATTCCTTTTTGTTGGTGTAGTAGTCGGAAGGATCAACCTTGCTGTTGAAACGCTGGTCTACATCCGGGATGCCGTCGGCAATAAAGCCTTTGGACGGCATGTTCACATCCGTGAAATCCTGCGTCTGATTGATCCAGCCATCGCGCTTGATTTTCATGAAAGTGCCGCGTAGCGCAAAGGTATCGCTGACCGCAATATTCTGGATCACGTTAACCTGGCGCTTGCGGTAGCTGCCCACATCCAGCACCGTGCTGCCGTAGGTCGAACCGAATTCCGGCTTGGCTGGAATGATGTTGATACTACCGCCGGTGGAGTTGCGGCCAAACAGCGTCCCCTGCGGGCCGCGCAATACCTCAACCTGATCGAGGTCGAACAGCAGCGCCAGCGCGCCCTGCGGCCGCGGCGAATACAGCCCCGCCACATGCAAGCCTACCGACGGGTCGGAGGCCTCGGTAAAGTTCTTGGTGCTGATGCCACGAATGGCGATCTGCACGCCGGAGTCCACGGCAGTCGACAGCTGCAGATTGGGCACGGCGCCAGACAGGCCGCGCACATCGGTAATGCCGGCACGGGTCAGGCTTTCCTGCGTTACCGCCGACACGGCCAGCGGTGTTTTCAGCAGCGCGCTCGAATGGCGCGTGGCGCTGACGGTCACCTCCTGCAAGGTATCGCTTGGTGCCTTGATCTGATCTGCTGCTGCAGCGGGTGCCGCAGTGGCATCGCCCTCTTGCGCTTGCACGGCCGGTACAGACATCGCACATGCACTGGCAACTGCTACACACATCATGGTTTTACTCGTCTTCAAGTACAACATTGGTGTTCCCCCTGTTTGTTATTGAACGTAACGCGCATTCCTATTCCCTGGCTCACACTCCCAGGGCAACTCGTGCCGCCGCCTGTGCGCTGCAGGGACGGCTTCCGTAAGTACAAATATGCGTAGCGCCCAGCGGTACCTGCACCGCCGGGTTACGCAAACTAATCACCATCAGCTGGGCGCCGAAAACTTCGGACAGCTTGACCAGCAAGGCTTGTGCTTCGTGCTGCGGAAAATCTTCGCCGGGCAGTGGGTAGTTCTCCAGCACTGCGACTGCCAGCATGTGGGGACGCGCGCGGATGCGGCGTACCCAGTCCAGTGCTGCCTCATAGGTCAGCGAATGGGCATACAGCTGCTTGTGCGCGCCGAACCAGGCGTCGGCCAGCACATTGAAAGCGGGCATGGACTGATTGGGTCCAATGCCACGCGCATTCATCAGGCGCTGATAGGCTGCCTGTGGCGCGGTCTGGATCAGGAACACTTCAAGTGCGGCGTCCACCGGCAAATGGTGTGATGGATCGATCAGCACTTCCGTTGCCGCCAGCGCGGCACGCTGTGCCAACGCCTGATGTTCCCGCATGTTGAAGGGCTGGTAGTGCTGCACATCCGTTAGGCGCGCCAGCTTGAAGGCCACGACACGCTGCACAATGCTGTCGAGTTCCTGTTCGCTCCAGCGGCCATCGCGCACGGCATCCACCAGCGCGGCGATCATCGCCAGCTGGCGTTCCAGATAATCCGGTTGATGGTCGTAGTGTTCTTCCGACAGCATCATCATGTCGATGCCGGACTGGAAGGCCAGTACCGCCGCATCCACCGGCGCATAGTTGCGGCGGATCGCGCCCATGTTCATGCTGTCGGAAATGACGATGCCCTCAAAGCCCAGCTGTTCGCGCAGCAGGCCACGCAGGATGGGCGCCGACAACGTGGCCGGATGCTGCGCATCGACCTGCGGATACCGGATATGCGATGTCATCATCAGATCCACACCCGCATCCACCGCTGCCTTGAATGGCAGCAGATCTTGCGCCAGCAATTCCGCCAGCGATTTGTCCACCACCGGCATGTCACGGTGACTGTCCGCGGCAGTCGAGCCGTGGCCTGGAAAGTGTTTGGCACAAGCGGCCAGCTGGCCTTGATGTACGCCTTCCACCGCTGCCATCACATGGCGTGCCACCAGCGCAGGCTCGCTGCCAAACGCACGCACGTCGATGATCGGCGATTCGGACTGAAAGTTCACATCGGCACATGGCCCCAGCACGCAGTTGAAGCCGGCCGAGCGCATTTCATCGGCAAATACGCGGTACATGGCGGCGGTGAGGTTGACGTCATCGGCTTGGCCCAGCGCCAGATTGCCCGGTCCCGTGGTGGATTCCGGCATCAGCACACTCCACGCCCCCTCCTGGTCAACGCCCAGCAGCATGGGCAGACGGCTGCCGGCCGCCAGGTTGAGGTGCGCCAGGTCTTCCGTCAACTGACGGGCCTCTGTAAAGGTTGCGGCGTTGTCCTGGCTCAGATAGCAGCCGCCAAGGCGATAGCGTTCGATGAGCGGTTTGACTACGGCGGCGTCTCTGCCGGGAAAGGCAAGGATGAATAACTGTCCGACTTTTTGTTCCAGAGTCCAGTCGCGGATATGCAAGGCCGCGCGGTCCCGGTAGGCTGAAAACATAGCGTGCTCCAAATTTCAGGCGTAAGGCTGCCCTGACCGCGCAGCGCGCGGCCTGAAAACAGCGAAGGTGAGAAAAGAAAAGCGGTGTTGTGTCAGCGACGTGGTCGTCGCAATCTGCCGCTGGTCAGTGTGACGGCGCAAATGATAATTACGCCGCGCAGGATGAGCTGCTGGTCGATGTCCAGCCCCATCAGGATCAGGCCGTTGTTGACCATCCCCATAATCAGTGCGCCCACCAATGCGCCAACGACGCTGCCTTTGCCGCCGAACAGGTGGGTACCGCCGATGATGACGGCGGTCAGCACCATCATCAGATCATTTTCGCCCAGTGTGTAGCGGGCGCTGTGCAAACGGCCCGCGTACAGAATGCCGGCCAGGGATGCCAGCAAGGCATTCAGTAGCAGCACCCACATTTTCACGCGGCCGACATTGATGCCGGCATAGGTCGCCGCGAGCTTGTTGCCGCCGCTGGCCAATACCGCTTTGCCGAAAGCCGATTTGCGCAGCACCACATGGCCCAGCGCCACGATCGCCACCATCCACAGGAACAGCACAGGTACGGGGCCGATATCGCCAGAGCCGAAGATGAAGGCGAATACGTCGTTATCGACCGGGATCGATTGCAGTCCGCTGATCCAGCGCGTGATGCCGGTGATGATGCCCGCGGTTCCCAGCGTCACCAGGAAAGAAGGAATCGCGATGCGGCTCACCAGTGCGCCGTTCACCAGTCCACATACGGCGCCTGCCGCCAACGCGCCCACCACCGCCGGCACCACACCATATGGCAGCAGCAGCGCCGCCGTTACCGCGGACAGCGCGACCACCGCACCGAAAGAGAGATCGATCTCCGCCGCTGACAGCACGAAGGTCATGCCGACGGCCATAATCGCGATCATCGCGCTCTGACGCGCAATGTTCATCAGGTTGTTCTCGCTGAGGAAGCCGCGTTCGTGCAGCGTTATCGCGAACAGCAGGAACAGGCCGATGAACACCACATAGATCAGCAACGGGCGCCAGTCGCGGCTGCGGCGCGGCGCCGCTGGCGTGGCGCCACTGTTCTCTGCCGGTGCGGCGTTGGTTTGCATCGAAATCTCCATACTCTTCCCCGATTTATTATTGGTATCGCGTGACGACCGGTGTTCCATGCAGCGCTCCCAGTAAAGCGTGCTGCCCTGCGGCGGCGGCAAGCGGCGGGCCTATGCCGTTGCTGTCGACCACGTGACAGGTATCGCAGACAGCCGCCAGCATCGCCGCATCGGTGCTCGCCATGAGCACCGCATTGCCCTGCTCCGCGTAGTGGCGCACGGTTTGCCACAGCATGGCCTGCGCTTGCACATCCATGCCGTTGCCTGGTTCGTCCAGCAGCAGGATGCGTCCTTCCGTGCTGAGCGCACGCGCCATCAACACTTTCTGCTGGTGGCCACCGGACAGCTCGCGCGCTTCGCGTGCCGGATCGTCTGCCCTCCATCCCAGGCGATGCAGCAGGCCGCTGACTATCCGCTGTCCGCGCGCTTCGTCAATCAGCAAGCTGCTGCTGATGCGTTCAAACAGCGACAGCAGGATATTTTCGGAGACGCTCAAATCCATCACCAGGCCAGCGCGGCGACGGTCGCCCGGCACCAGATGCAGGCCATGCGTGATGGCTTCCGATGGATGGCTGATCTGCACCGCATGGCCACACAGGGACAGCGTGTAGTCGGTCAGCGGC
This sequence comes from Duganella sp. CY15W, assembly GCF_009857555.1. Classification (NCBI taxonomy): domain Bacteria; kingdom Pseudomonadati; phylum Pseudomonadota; class Betaproteobacteria; order Burkholderiales; family Oxalobacteraceae; genus Duganella; species Duganella sp. CY15W. The sequence goes on from NZ_WWCQ01000010.1 coordinate 33,304, forward strand.
TGCAGGCCGAAGATGGTTTCCAGCAGTGCGCTGGCGCTGTCGCCACTCAGGCCGACAATCTGGCCGGGAACGACCGTCAGTGCAGGATGCCGTTCGTCCTCCGCATGCAGTTGCAGCAGTGGTGCAGCTTCCTGCATCGGCATGTGTTTGCGCGGTACCCAGTCGGCTGGCAGTTGCGCGGCCAGCAGTGTCAGCACCGCTTGTGGACTGGTGGCGTCGACGGGCAGCATATGCTGTATGCGGCCGTCACGCAGAATGCTGAGCGCATCGCACACTTCAAACACGTCGCGCAAACGGTGCGTGATGTAGATGATCGCCAGCCCTTGCAGCGACAGGCGGCGTACCGTCTGGTAAAGCAGCTCCAGCTCCGCAGCCGACAGGTTGGCGCTGGGTTCATCGAGTATCAGCACGCGCACCTTGCCGCTGAGTGCTTTGGCGATTTCCAGCAGCTGTTGTTGGGCGCGCGTCAGCTCACTGACGACCTGCTGCGGATCGAGCACGATCTCAAAGCGTGCCAGCAGCGCAGCGGCAGCGCGCATCATCGCGGCTTCATCGACAAACTTTGTCCAGCCATCGTTCCAGCGCGTCAGGAAGATGTTCTCGGCGACCGTCATTGCGGGGACCAGACTCAGTTCCTGGTGCACCATGGCGATGCCTTCACGGCGTGCGGCGCGGGCGTCGGCGAAGTAGCACGGTACGCCATCGAGCAGCAGTTCGCCACAGTCCGGCGCCAGGATGCCGCTGAAGATGTTCATTAGCGTGGATTTGCCCGCGCCGTTGGAGCCCAGTACCGCGTGTACCTGGCCACGCTCGAGTTCAAAGTGCACGCCGCGCAGCACGGCGCTTGCGCCAAACTGCTTGTGCACATTCACCGCTTTGAGGACAGGCTTCATCGCAAGGCCTTTCTGGCAGCGGCTTGCACCACGGCCGCAGGCAAAGGACGTCGCAGCGCGCGCTGCCACTGGCTGGTGAGATTGGCGCTGTCCACACGCAGCGCATCCACCGTGACGAACGGCGGCGTACTCCGGCCCAGCAAAGCCAGGCCGCCCATGCGCGCCACCGTCACGCCCATATCGTAAGGCAGATCGCTGACGATGCCGGCCATGTTGCCGCCTTTGACCATGTCCAGTGCATTGGCGGCGCCGAGGTCCATGGTCACCACTTTCAGGTCAGGCCGGCCAGCGGCGCGCGCTGCGGCGGTCACGCCTTCTGCAATGCTGTCCCACGGCGCGTAAATCGCCGAGACATGCGGGAACTGCGTCAGGATGGCCGAGGCGATCGCTTCGCCATCCTGCTGATTGGCGATGCCGCGCGTTGCGACCAGGCGTATGCCGGGATAGCGCGCCAATGCCTGCTTGACGGCGTTGTCGCGCTGATTGGTCACGAAGTAATTGGCCGCATGGTAGATCAGCGCGACTTCACCTTTGCCCTGGATGCTGTTGGCCAGCACCTCGGCGGCGGTGCGGCCCATGGCGAGATAGTCGTCCGTGACGATGCCGGCATAATCGCGGCCAGGCACAAAGCCCTGCGGCACATTGCTGATGAAGACCAGCTTCACGCCGGCGGCCACCACCGGGCGGAACGCTACCGCGCCCGATACCGGATCAATCACCAGCGAGGCGATCAGGTCCGGCTTGAGCGCCATGACGGTTTCCAGGTCGGTACGCTGCTTTTTTGGGTCCATGTCAGCGTCGGTGACGGCGACAACGGTAATACCCATCTCATCAAAAGCCTTGCGTGCGCCGGCCACCAGGGCGCTGGAGAAATCCGAACTGGTGTGCAGTACCAGCGCTGCACGGTAGCCTTTGCCTTTGAGCTGAGCAGTATCAGCTGGCCTGAGTGTTATCTGGGTATAGGAAGTAGGTGTTTCGCCGTGGTGTCCACGCGATGCCGGTATTGGCGCTTGAGCGTGCGCGCTCAGCATCGCCGTCAACATACCGATCAGACACCATTTTGCCCACCGAGTACCCATTTTTCACCTTTAAATTTACTACTATCAAATATACTAGGTAATTGAATGGGTAGTATAGGTGTTTTATAGGCAGTGTCAACATAAAGACGAAAAAAAACCCCACACAGGACCGGCCTGGTGGGGTTTCTTTCTTATAACTAGCTTGACGATAACCTACTTTCACACTGGTTGCAGCACTATCATCGGCGCAGAGTCATTTCACGGTCCTGTTCGGGATGGGAAGGGGTGGGACTGACTTGCTATGGTCATCAAGCTTTGA
>NZ_WWCQ01000011.1:0-8247 GCF_009857555.1 Duganella sp. CY15W
AAAGCTTGATGACCATAGCAAGTCAGTCCCACCCCTTCCCATCCCGAACAGGACCGTGAAATGACTCTGCGCCGATGATAGTGCTGCAACCAGTGTGAAAGTAGGTTATCGTCAAGCTAGTTATAAGTCAGGAAGGCCCGATCGATGATCGGGCCTTTTTGCGTTTACCCTCCGCGCTGCAGGCTCAGTACAAAGCGCACACCATGCGTGTGATTCTGGGCGACGATGGTGCCGCCCATCTTGGCCATATAAGTCTTGGCCACAAACAGTCCCTGGCCGCGGTTTTCGCCGGCGCCATCGGAAACGCCATACTCAAAAATCTTGTTCAGCATATCGGGTGCTATCTGCGGGCCCTGATTATGTATGCTGATCGTCGCGCCTGTTTCGCTGCCATGTAATGTGATGGTTATAGGACTGCCGGGTAGCCGGTATCGCTCGGCGTTGCGCAATACATGGGTGACGACATCTTCCAGCGAGTATTCATCCGCACGTGCGGTGAGCGGAGTCGCCGGCCCTTCATACATCACATGCTCGATGCCGATGCACGGCGCATTGTCGGCGACGTTTTGCAGGAAGCCCGTCAGTTCAACCTCGGTGACCTGTAGCTCGGAAGATTGAAACGCTTCGCTTGGCGACGCATGACCATAGAGCACGCGGACCGCCTGCTGCATGCGGCTGATATAACGCTGGCTTTGATCGTTACCATGCAAGACCATCAGCGACTGCAATGGCGACATGATTTCATGTCCTACTGCGTGCCACATATCGCGCTCCTGTTCGGCGCGGATGTTCTCACGCTCGACGTCTTCACGCACGCGGCGCAGCAGATCATGTAATCCGGTCGCCAGCACGCCCAGTTCATCGGCGCCACGCAGGTCGGCCAGATCGGTTTCCGAAAATCCGCGTGCCGACTTGACCTTCTCGCCCACATCGTCCGCACGTTTGATCAGCACCTTGATGCGCCGGATGATGCCGACCTCGATCACCAGCCAGGCCAGCATCAACGCCGCCAGCATCGCGCCGACAAACCAGGCCAGGCGACTGGCCACTACACCCAGGCTTTTGCTCACGCTGCGCACATCGCCCTTCAACACCACCTCGTAACTGCCGGCCGGTGTGGCGATGACTTCTTTTGCTTCCAGCGGTACATCATAAGCATCCACGGGCAAGTGGCGGATCAGCGTGGTGACGAAATGCCAGGACTGGTCTTCCGATTCGACGGGACCAACCAGCGGTGGCAGCATGACGCCATCACCAAGCCGTTTGATTTGCAGGCGCTCTCCCGGCAGCAGCATGGTTTTCAGATCTGCCAGCGCAAATGGCTGCGCCGCCGGCCCCGTACTGCTGTCCAGTAGCGGTGCACCATCACCTGGCGCCAGCACGGCAAGACTGACGTTGATGCGGTCCAGATCCGCAGGCGGCCATTCAGGCCGGCGCTTTTCAAACAAGGCATCCTGCAGCACACCGATCGGCAGACGCAAAGAGAAGAAGGCGCTGCGCGCGCACGCGTCATCATCATCGTTGGCATCCGCCTGATTGCAGCGCGGGCTTTGCCAGATCCAGCCACGGAAGTCTTTTACTACCGGCGCTTTGGCGCGGGCGACGTCGGCGGCATTGAAACCGGTCAGCCGTCCGCGCATGCCGCCGTAGCGGCGTCCCGGCGTTTGCGGCTCGGTGCTTTCTTCGAACGGCGCGATCCATTCATAGCTCTGGCCACGCAGCGTCACCTTCACGCGTACACGGTGCGCCTGATCGACGATCTGATCGCCACGTGCATGCGGCACCAGCCGGGCGCCATTAAAAGTGCCGGCGACATAAATGAAGCCCCCTGCCCACGGGTTATTACCAATGCCAACGCATAGCGAGCCGTTATTCCCATATTGGGCCAGGCAGCCGGACATGGCGACCGCCTGCTGCACTTTTTGCAGATCGTCGAAGTCCAGCGCGGCGAAGGGAAGCAGCAGTGGATGCAGTGCGTCGCCGCTGCTGGCGGGTTGAGGATTGAGCAGCGCCAGTTGACCCGTCGGATGGCGCAGCGTGGCCGCGACCTGCACGCGGGTCTTCTGGAAGCTGCCTTCATAGTTTTTGTAGCTGAGCTGTTTTTCCTGCTGTAGCACGGACAACGCCAGGCCCACCGTCGCCGCCATCAGGAAGACAAACGCCGCCCGCAGCAGCAGGCGTAAGCGGTAGGGGACTGGGCTGAGACGGCGCCAGTCCATCATTCGCTGTCCGCCCAGCGGAAGCCGCGCATCGGCACGTTCTCTATGCAGGCAAAGTCGGGATCGATTTCGCGGAAGGCATCACGGATGGTGCTGACATGCTTGCGGATGTTGTCGCGATTGCGGCCGCTCTTCACCACTTCAAACAATTCGTCGTAAGAGACGACCTGGCCGCGCTTTTCAAATAACGCCGCCAATATACGCTGCGCGGTCAGTGGCAGGTTGATGCGGTGGCCACGCCACATCGGTGTGCGCTGGCGCAGCGGGTCCATGCTGAGTTCTGCGGTACTCGCGGCGGCAGGCTCTTTGACGGAGCGCAGGATCTCCAGAAAGGTTTCGACAAAATCGGCCTCCTCAAACGTGGCTTTCTGCAGATAGTCCCAGGCATCCAGTGCTTTCATGATGCTGCGGTAAATGGTGGCCGGCATGGCCGATACTACCAGCACTGGCGTACCGTGCCGCTTGTTGATGGCGTTGATGATCGCCACACCCGCATGCCGCTCGCGTCCCAGTTCGATATCCAGCACCACCAGATCGTAGCGCTCACGCGCGATGGCCGCTTCGGCGTCGTCACGGCTGAACCATTGATCGACGACGATGCCTGGCCGTGCGGACTCTATCCACGTCCGTAGCTGATTGCTGGTCGGCAGATCGTCCTCAATGACGGCGACTTTGGCCATGCTGCACTCCACTTCCTGTCAATGGAACCAGTATCTCCGCTTTTACGGAAAAAGTCATAAAACAGGTGTGAAGATTTCTTCACACCGGGTGAGGATAGTTGGACGGCGACGGCGTTGATAGCTCCGCACTGTGCGGGGCACCATGCGTCTCAGGGGATAAGCCCGGAAATCAACGAAAGGTGAACATCATGGCAGAGCGGATCAAACGGATGGTGCAAGCGGTACGCACGGCTTTCAGCGGCGGCGCCAGCGTGGCGGTGGGCGGCATGCGCCGTAATGGCGCGATGCTGGTGGCAACGGCGCTGGCTGCGGTCGCGGGCTATGCGCTGGTCACGCATCCGCCGCTGGCCAAACTGTCGCCGGGCTATATCGGCATCCGCACCAATCAGATGACTGGCTCCTCGGTGACGGTGCACGACGGTGCAGTGCTGATGGTGCCGGGCGTGCATGTGCTGCGCCAGGTGCCGTTGCTGGATCAGGTGTATCGCCCAAGCCGTAGCGACAAGGCGCCGTTCCAGTCGGTGGAAGGCCTGGCGCTGGACGTGGATATGTCGGTGCGTTATGCACTTGATCCCACGCGGGTGATGACGATGGCGCAATCGCTGCCGCCCGATATCAATGGCGCCATTGTTGAACCAGCAGTGCAGGGAGTGATCTACAAGGTTTTTACCCGTTACACGGTACGCGAGATATTTTCATCCAAGCGTGCCGAGATTCAGCAGGCGATTGAAGCAGAGCTGAAGCCCAAGCTGGCGGCGGACGGCGTCACGCTGCGCGGTATCACGATCGGCAAGATCACGCTGCCTCCTGAGTATCAGGCGGGCATGGAAAAGCTGCTCGCGGAAGAACTGGAGACGGAGAAGATGCGCTACACGCTGGAGCTGAAAGAAAAGCAGGTCAAGCAAACCGCGCTGGAAGCGGATGCGGAAAAGATCCGGCGCGAGAAGGAGGCGGAAGACGCCGGCAATGAGCAGATCATTGCGGCGCGTGCGCAGGAGCAGGCGATGGCGCACGTACTGCCCTTCAAACAAAAGCAGATCGAGCAGCGCAAGCTGGAGGCGGAAGCTGAAAAGGCGGCGCGTATCAAAACCTCGGAAGGCAATGCGCAGGCGCGCCTGATTGAGGCGGCCGGTGAAGCCGATGCGCGCCGCAAGCTGGCGGAGGCGGAAGCATTTCGCCAGGAGGCTTTGGGCAAGGTTGCGGTGGCCCAGATGGAGCGTGAGGGTGATCTGATTTCGCGTAATCCGCTGCTGATCCAGAAGACCATGGCAGACAAGCTGTCGGACAAGATACAGGTGATTATTGCGCCACCGCCTGCAGACGGTGGCTTCATCGGCACATCGCTGCTTGGCAAGCAGACGCGCGTGGCAGCGGAGGGCCAATAACCATGGTGATGATAGCGGCGGCGCTCACGCTGGCGATCGTGACGCAGGACCAGGCGGCATTGCGTGCTGCGCCCAAAGGCTCGGCACAACAGCAGGCTGTTTTGTGGCAGGGGGATAGTCTGGAGATCCGCGGTGTGAAGCAGGATTTTCTGCAGGTGTACGATTATCGGCGCGAGCGGGCCGGCTACATTCGGGCCACGCAGGTGCGGCAGATATCGCTGGCGGCGGCCGACGCGCCGGAGCTGTTGTCGGTGGTGCGCTTCCTGCGCGAGACGCCGGGAGCGGAGTCGCTGGGCATCAGCTATGCAGCGGCGTATCTGAAGGCGGCGCCGGCGAATGCCATCACGGCAGAACCGTTTGATGCGCTGGGTACGATGGCGGACCGTCTGGCGCGGCGTGCTTCTGCGCGTCAGGGCAAGCAGGGCGACACCGTGATTGCAGCGCATCTGGAAGCCGTCGCACATTACGGTGTGAATATACGCAGCTTTGAACGCGAGGGCCGGATGCAGCTGTGTTATGACGGCGAGGCGTTCCGCCGTGTTCTGGCGATGGCGTCGGCACAGCCGCAGCAGCGTGCATCGGCGATGCTGGGGTTGACGCGTCAGGAGTGTGTCGATCCTTCGCTCACGCCTGGCGCGCGCGTGGCGTTGGACGAATGGCGTTCGGAAGTGCTGGAGCGCGTGGATTTGAAGGAACTGCCAGGCCATGTGCGGAATCGTGTGCAGATGCGGCGCGCGATGGTGTGGTCGTCAGTGGCGTTTGAGCGGGCGCGTAAGGGAGCGCCTTCAACGGAGGCGGCGCAGCGGGCGCTGGATGCGTTAGGCATGGTGGAGCCGTCAGAGTTGACGGAGGACGATGCCAGTGCGTTTGCCGAAGCAGGTGTGCGGGCAGGAAGCGTGCGCTGGGCCGCCGAGTTGGCGGGAGCAGTGCCGGGAGCAACGGGGCTGCGCGTGATCACGGTCGCGGGGCAGCCGGGCGAATCTTGTGTCTTGCTGGTGGACGGCAAACACGATCAGCAGCATCCGCTTGTGCGGAAGTGTAGCTACGGTGTGGTGTGGACGGCGTCGGCGCGCGTGAATACGCAGGGCAGCGCGCTGGCCCTGGCCGTGCAGCCGATGGATGGCTGGCGTGAGATGTGGCTATTCCATCAGTCGGGAAAGGAGTGGCAGGTGGACGTCTTGCCGCCAGCCGCGGCGGACCCCGATATCGGATATGCGGAATTCGCTGGCTGGGTGCCGGGTGCGCAGCAGATGCTGGTGGCGCGCGAGGTTCGTGTTGACGGCCGCTTCAAGCGCAGCTTTGAGCTGGTGGATATGACCACACTCGCCACCGTGAAATCGGCGGACAAGCCTTCGTCTCTGAGCCTGTTCTACCGCTGGCAAGACCCGGCGTGGAAACGCCAGACCGTGGCGCTGCGCTAAAACTGATAACGCGCGCTGGCGCCGAGCATCCAGTTACGCTGCGGCGCCGCTTCGTAGTAGCGTTTGTTGGTGTCACCGACGATCACCGAGCCGATGTAGTTTTTATCGAGCAGATTGTTCAGCCGCGCAAACTGCTTGAAGTGCCAGCCCTTCCACTGCTGGTTGGCGGTGATGCGCGCATTCAGCACGCCATAACCTGGCGCTGCCTGATCTGTGTTGCTGTCCTCGACGTAGATCTTGCCGACGGCGACAGCTTCCAATGCGGCGCCATAGTGCCCCTGGGCTTCCTGCCAGGCCAGTTCACCGTACAGATTCGCATTCGGGGCGCCAGGCAGGCGGCTGCCGTTGTCGTAGACCGCGCGGAGTGTGGTCAGTGCGAGCCGCGTGCTCAGGCCATGGCGCCAGGTGGAATCCAGCGACATCTCCACACCTTGGCGCAAGGTCTTGCCGCCATTGCGGTAGCTGGTACGGCCGCCGCTTGAACTATCGACTACGAGTTCGTCGGTAGTCCTGACCTGGAATAATGCGGCGTTGATACGCGTTTCGTTGAAGCGTGCCTTGATGCCCGTTTCTACGTGCGTGCTGTACGCGGGTTGCAAGCGGAAATTGAAACCACCTCCGGCGCCTGAATAGAACAGCTCATTTAGCGTGGGCGTTTCGAAGCCATGCGCGGCGCTGGCATATACGTTCAAGCGCGGCGTCACGCGATACAGCACGCCCAGCACCGGTGTGGTGTGGCTGTAGCTGAGCGAACCGCTGTCATCGCCGTTGCTGAGAAAGTGGTCGCGCACAGCGATCTTGACGCGGCTGTGCCGCAGACCTGCGCTGAGCTGCCATGCGCCGCTGTCCCATTCCGTCTGCAGATAGGGATCGAGATTGCTGACGGTGTCGTTCTCGTCGCGGCGGAGTGCCCCCTTCACACCGAATTGCGTGCCGATGAAATTTTCATAGCCTTGCCGCTCGTCGCTGGAGCGGCCGTACTCTGCGCCGATGGTGGTGGTCAGCTTGCCCTGCGCAAGATGATGGACGGTTGACCAGCTGATGTCAGTACCGGAGAAGTCGCGTTCAAAATCGACCACGCCACCGGAATGGCTGACCGGCGCCTGAAAGGCCCTGGAAAAAGCCTGGTACTGGATCACATCGCGATTGCCGCCGTATGCGGTCACGCGCAAACGGTCTTCACCGAAGCGCTGCTCCCAGCTGGCGCCGATCTGCTGGTGATGGATGCTCTTGCGCGTGTTATAGCGGTCAGCCAGCGTGCGCTTTGGTGTTTGCGTATCGGTGATGTCGATTTCGCCGGCGCGCGGATCGTGAAGATAGCTTGCCCAGCTTGCGCCGAGTGCGTCCTGCGTATCATCCTGGCGCAGACCATTGGCGACGATGGTGAGCTTGGCCTGGTCGAGTGGCCGGAGCGTCAGCTTGGCGTAGGCCTGATCGCGCGTGGCGGCGCTGTGGGCGCGATAGCCGTCGGTATCGAAACGCGAGACGTCTAGTACATAGCCAATGCCGCCACTGGCGCCTTGCGCATTGAGATCGGTCTTGTGGGTACCATCACTGCCGCTGAGGACATTCAGCTCCACCGTTGGCGCGCCTTTGCCGTCCTGCGTGAATAGCTGGATCACGCCGCCAGCGTGATTGCCATAGATAGCAGAGAAGGGGCCGCGCAGCACTTCGATGCGTTCCGCCATATCCAGATTGAAGGTGGCTGCCTGGCCCTGGCCGTCCGGCATGCTGGCAGGTATGCCGTCTGCAATCAGATGTACGCCGCGTACGCCGAAAGCGGAACGGGCGCCAAAGCCGCGTGAAGAGATCTGCAGGTCCTGCGCATAGTTCTGGCGGTTCTGTGCGACCAGGCCTGGCACGCTGGCCAGCGCCTCCGATGCGTTCACGCGCGCCTGGCCTTCTCGTATGCGGTCGGCATCGATGACGTCGATCGATGCAGGCACGTCAAAGCTGACGTGTTCCGTGCGCGTTCCGGTGATGACGACAACCGGCGTTTCAGCCGCTGCGGCGCCAGCCGCGACGAGGGCAAGAATGGAACTCAGGCGATGCACTATGTTTAACTCCGCAATGATCGAACGCGAAATATAACAAACCCCTTGTCAGATCAGCGCAGGCTTTGCTATAGTTCGGTCCCTCGCGAAACGATGCATACAAAATGCAGAGTGAGCGAGAAAAAAAGAGGGTTGACGAAACAGTTTAAACGCTTCATACTCTTTCCTCTCTGCTGACGAACAAAACGATTCGCAGCGTAAGACAAGATCTTTAAAAATTAACAGTCGATAAGTGTGGGTATTTGATGCAGTGCACGCGGAACTTCGGTTCCGCGAAACTAAAAGCATTAAATGCTCAACAAGAAATAAGCAGTAGTAATACTGTCAGTATTTTGAGTGAGCGAACCATCTCGGTAAAACGGGATAAAACAGAGATTAAACTAAAGAGTTTGATCCTGGCTCAGATTGAACGCTGGCGGCATGCCTTACACATGCAAGTCGAACGGCAGCACGGAGCTTGCTCTGGTGGCGAGTGGCGAACGGGTGAG
>NZ_WWCQ01000012.1:0-4525 GCF_009857555.1 Duganella sp. CY15W
AATCTGAGCCAGGATCAAACTCTTTAGTTTAATCTCTGTTTTATCCCGTTTTACCGAGATGGTTCGCTCACTCAAAATACTGACAGTATTACTACTGCTTATTTCTTGTTGAGCATTTAATGCTTTTTGTTGCAGCATCAAACGCCCACATTTATCGACTGTAATTTTTTAAAGATCATTCTGTACTGCTTGCTGCGAATCGTTGTGTCCGTCAGCGAAGAGATGAGATTATGCTGTACGGCATTCATTCCGTCAACCCTCTTTTTTCAACTGATACAATCGCTGCCTTTGATTTCGATAGAAAGCAGCAATGAGCAACACGATTAAACGCGGCGGTTTCAGTTCCAGCTTTGGCGTGCTGGCAGCGACCCTGGGCTCCGCCGTAGGCCTGGGCAATATCTGGAAGTTCCCTTATCTGACTGGCGCCAACGGTGGCGCCGGCTTCCTGCTGATCTATCTGCTGGCCACACTGGTCATCGGTCTGCCAGTGATGATTGCGGAGATCACCATGGGCCGCACTGCCAAAGCCAACCCGATCACGGCGTTGCAAAAGCTCAGCCCGAAAAAGAGTCTGCCGTGGTGGCTGGTTGGCGTGGCCGGCATGGTGGCGGCCTTCCTGATTCTGTCGTTCTATTCTGAAGTCGTGGCCTGGGTATTCGCCTACGTGGTGAAAGCCATCGGCGGCAGCATTCTCAGTAGCGACCGCCATGTGACGGAAAGCGCTTTCAGCACCTTGATCAGCGATCCCGTTCAGTCACTGCTGTGGCAGTGGGGCGTGCTGGCCTTTATTGGCGGCATCTTGCTGATGGGGGTGACCAAGGGCATTGAAGGCATCACCAAGAAGCTGATGCCGGTACTGTTCCTGCTGCTGATGCTGCTGTGCGCGGTCAGCCTGTCCCTCGATAAGGCAGCGGACGGCCTGGCCTTCCTGTTCCGTCCGGATTTCAGCAAGATTAGCGCCGGCGTCATCCTGACTGCCATGGGCCTGGCCTTCTTCAAGCTGTCGCTGGGCATGGGTACCATGATGACGTATGGCTCCTACTTCCGCGACGATCAGAACATCCCGGCGACGACGCTGCGCGTGATGCTGGCCGACCTGTTCGTCTCCATGCTGGCCGGCATTGCCATCTTCCCGGCGGTATTCACGTTTGGTTTTGAGCCAGCGGCCGGCCCGGCACTGGTGTTCATCACCATCCCTGCGGTGTTCTCGCAAATTCCCGGCGGCCAGCTGCTGATGATCGCCTTCTTTGTCCTCGCATCGGTCGCTGCCACCGGCGCCATGCTGTCGCTGATGGAAGTCCCGGTCGTGATCCTGCACGAACGCCTGGGCATGAGCCGCCCGAAAGCCACACTCGTCACCATCGCCACGCTGATGGTGCTGGGCTCGTCCTGCGCGCTGACCAACAGCACGCTGGCCAGCTTCAAATTGTTCGGCATGAATATGTTTGACCTGTTTGACTTCGCTTCGTCCAATGTGCTGCTGCCGCTGGGCGGCATTTTGCTCGCCGTGTTTGTGGGCTGGGTGTGGGGCAAGGACAAGTTCCAGCAAGCGCTGTCCAATCAGGGAGCGTTGCGTAATCACGTCACCGTCAGCGCGGTGTTTTTCCTGCTGCGCTATGTGTCCCCTCTGCTGATCCTGGCAGTGATGCTGAAAGGCCTCGGATTGTTCTGAAACGCTGATATATACTGGCCGCACCATGAGAACTCAGGGTGCGCGATGAACCAGAGCGAGATCCCCGTAGTGCCAATGCCGACGATACTGATCGTCGACGATTCACCATCGTATCTGGCCGCGCTGCTGGACAGGCTGGAACGGCACGGCTTTCTGATCGTGCTGGCACAGACCGCTGCCGAGGGCCTGATGCGCGCCGAGTTCGCCGAGCCGGACCTGATCCTGCTCGATGTGGTCATGCCGGACATCGATGGCTTTGAAGCCTGCCGCCGCCTCAAGGCCGGCAAGAAAACCAAGGATGTGCCGGTCATCTTCATGACCGGCCTCACCGATCCCAAACAGAAAGTCACGGGCTTCGACGCGGGCGGCGTCGACTACATCACCAAGCCGTTTCAGATCGAGGAAGTCCTCGCGCGCATCAACACCCATCTGGCGCTGCGCCGCGCCAACCGTGAACTTCAAGACATGATTGCCACCCTGGCACAGGCACGCGAAGACCTGGTGCGTAATGAAAAGCTGGCCGGACTGGGTGCGCTGGTGGCCGGCATCGCGCATGAGTTGAACACCCCGATCGGCAACAGCCTGATGGCAGCCACCACGTTTGAATCGCAGACAGATGACATCTGCCGCCACATCAGCGCCGAAGGCGGGATTACGCGCACCGAGTTTGAACGCTATATCGAAAACGCCAGGCTATCGGTGGATATCCTTGCGCGCAATCTGCATCGCGCGGCGGACATCGTCACCAACTTCAAGCAGGTGGCAGTGGACCAGACCAGCTCCCAGCGCCGCAGCTTCCTGCTGGCGGAAGTCATTACCGGCAACCTGCTGACGCTGCAGCCCACCATCAAGCGCACGCCGTTTGTCATCCAGCAGCATGTGCCTGCGGAGCTGATGATGGAAAGTTATCCTGGCCCACTGGGGCAGGTGGTGACCAACCTGATTAACAACGCCATCCTGCACGGCTACGAAGGCCGCAATGAAGGTTTGATCGCGGTGATGGCGAGCCTTTCTGCGCAAGGCTGGGTGACGCTGAGCGTGGAGGATCACGGTGTCGGCATCGCGCGCGAGGATTTGCCGCGCATCTTCGATCCCTTCTTCACCACCAAGATGGGCGTGGGCGGTTCAGGCCTGGGCCTGAACATCGTCCACAACATCGTTACTGAAATTCTTGGCGGCCGCATCGACGTCACCAGTGAAGTGGGTGGCGGCACCCGCTTCACGCTGACCTTGCCGATGTCGGCGCCGATCAAATAGACCTTACTCCTGCGACCACACGGCCAGAATGCCGTCGGTTACGCCGACCTTGTGGTTGGCCAGGTGCTGGATGATGACGTAGGCATTGCTGCCATCGGTGCGCGGATAGCGATAGGCCGTGAATCCCAGCAGCTTGCCTGTCGACAGGTCAGGCTGTGTTTGGCCATTGAGGATCTGCGTTACCGCAACCGCATTGAACGTCAGGACGCCAGAGCTGAGCGGGAAGGTGCCATTGCCCTGGCTATCAAACGACATCGACTTCAGATTGTTGCCGCCCGTCGCGCAGTTCTCGCGGTAGACAGTGAACGTCTGGTTGGCCAGATCCGCTGCGCTGAGCAGCTGCACGGCGGCGCGGGTCACCAGCACATCGGTGGATTTGACGATACTGCCGGCCGGGGTGCTGACATTCTGGCACAGCATGTTCACGGACGGGAGTACGCCATTGCCGATGCCGGCAGCGGCAACCACCGGCGCATCATAGCTGAGCACGGCGGCATTGCGATAAAACTTGATGGTCTGTGCGGTCAGGCCATAGGTCAGGCTGCCGCCCAGCGGCTGGAGCACGCCACTGGCCAGGTAGGAATAGCTGGCGCCATACAAGGGCGTATTCGTCGACAGATCTTGCAGGTAATTGAAGCCGGCGTAACGCGACACCATCGGGAACGGCGGCTCGCCCTGCATCGCCGCGATGAAGCTCACAATCGTGGCGCGGAAGGCGGTCATATCCGTGGTCGCCGTGATGCTTGCGAGCAGGTCGCGCGCGGCCTGGTTGTTCGACAGCGACTCATAGGCACTAACTTTGTCTGGCGTGTCGAGCAGAGAGGTGAAGATCGTCGCCGCCTGGATTTTTTTGCTGACCACCAGCGCATCATCATTCTGCGCGCCGCTGAGAATCCGCAGCACAGCCTGCGCAGGTGCGATTTCCTTCCGGTCGAGGAAGCCGGCCCAGAACTGGATGCCGCTCAACTCGGCATTGCGGTTGAATCCATTGAGATAAATGGCGTTGACGAGGGAGGCATTATTGCGGACATACAGGTCACCGAATTCCTGGCTGGCGGCAAAACCATCCAGTGCGCTGCTGGCCTGCCCATCCGCAGCATAGGCGGTGATCAACTCCGGCAGCGTGGTGGGCAAATTGCGGTCGCTGAAGATGCGGTTCCAGAACTCCAGTCCCTTGGCGTCGGCAGGACGGCCAAAGAAACCAATGTAGATGCTCTGTACCGCCTGGGTGTATTCCACCGGCGCATGCTGTGCGCCCTGGGCGATGCGCGATCCTAGTACCGTCGCTTTTGGGGACGGCGAATCGCTGTTGGAGCCGCCACACGCTGCGAGCAGCACAGCCATGGAGCACAGGGATGCAAACTGAAAGGCAGGTTTCATGATCGTCCTTAAATTAGAAGGAAAACAATCATACCTTTTTTATAACTAGATGGATACAAAAAAGCCCGCACAGAACGCTGAGCGGGCTTTTTCTTATAACTAGCTTGACGATAACCTACTTTCACACTGGTTGCAGCACTATCATCGGCGCAGAGTCATTTCACGGTCCTGTTCGGGATGGGAAGGGGTGGGACTGACTTGCTATGGTCATCAAGC
>NZ_WWCQ01000013.1:0-4411 GCF_009857555.1 Duganella sp. CY15W
GCTTATTTCTTGTGGAGCATTTAATGCTTTTTGTTGCAGCATCAAACGCCCACATTTATCGACTGTAATTTTTTAAAGATCATTCTGTACTGCGTTGCTGATAAAGCGTTTTGTTCATCAGCGAAGAAGCGAGATTATGAAGCATTTGTTTTATCTCGTCAACCCCTCGTTTTTCTTCGTTTCGCTTTTCAGCGTCTGCGTCGTTTCGCGAGGGACAGAATCATAACAAGCGTCGCTTGGTTTGACAAGGGCCGTCACGCATTATTTATCACCACATCCACGCGCTTATGTACGTCCTCGGCAAATGCCAGGAACTCGCGCATCTCATCCGGCTGATTGACGTCGAGTGCGTACCACTCCGCCGAGCCGCCAGCCTTGCGGATCTCCGCCACCAGGGCATGCAATTTGCTCGACCGGCGCGCCCCCAGGACGACGTGGTGCCCCTCTTCCGCCAACTGGCGGGCAGTCGCCGGACCGCTGCCGCGGCTGGCACCGGCAATCAAAATAACTTTGCGATGGTCTTGCGTCATGATGCGATCCTTTCAAAGCCACTAACACCAGCCTGCATCTTACGGATTAAACTTTATGCTGCGAATGCACATGACTATGTAGTTCTTGCCTAATCCTATAGATCGCAGCAGCAAGCGTAGCAAGCGGACCAGGAATCATGGATCATTCCTATTCATCACCGTAATCAACAAGGAGTGAAGCGTGGAACGCATGATTGCCCTGCACAACCAGCTGGCGCGCACTGACGGCTATACCGAAACGCTGGTGGACGATGTGCGCCTGACGCGTTCGACCCAAAGTTCAACCAAGTCGCCGGCCATGTACGATCCCTGCATTGCCATTGCCCTGCAAGGCCACAAGCGCACCTATTTCGGCAACGACATTCTGCAGTTCGACGCGGATCATTACCTGGTGGTGGCCGTGCCCATGCCGTTCACTGCGACCACCGAGGCGTCGCCGGAAAATCCGTTTCTCGGCTTATCCATCCGCGTCGACCGCACCACGCTGGCCGATCTGATGTTCGCGATCGATCAAAGTGAGAACGAAGTCCCCGCCATGCCCAAGGGGATGATGACCACCCGCATGGACGAGCGCCTGCGCGACACCGTGCTGCGCCTGCTCGAAGCACTGAGTTCGCCGCTGGAAGCGCGTGTGCTCGGACCAGCCATCGTGCGTGAAATCTGCTACCGCGCATTGATGGGCGAACAAGGCGCCGCCATGCGCGCCGCCTTGACCAGCCAGGGCCAGTTTGGCCGTATCGCCAAGGCGCTGCGCCGCATCCACGCCGACTACGCGGCCGATATTGACGTCGGCATGCTGGCCGCCGAAGCGAATATGAGCGTCCCGGCCTTCCACGTTCACTTCAAATCCGTGACACATTGCTCTCCGATCCAATACCTGAAGTCGGCCCGCCTGCATCAGGCCAGGCTGCTCATGGCGCGCAGCGATATGACGGCGCAATCGGCCTCCGCGCAAGTGGGCTACGAAAGTCCGTCACAGTTCAGCCGCGAGTTCAAGCGTTACTTCGGCCGCAGCCCAAGCGAGGAAGTCCATGCCATGCGCCGCCTACTGAGTCTTCAGCCTGCAGAAACATTAAGATTGCTTTAAAGATAATTGGGGGTTAGTATGCGTGCGGAGCGGCATTACAAAAAAGCAAATGCTGCGTCTCGTAGTATTCACTCTTTTATTTAGGAGCACCTATGCGATTCGTACTCAGCGCAGTTGCTTGCGGCCTGCTGGCTGCAACTGCACCTTCGTTTGCCCAGTCCAGCTTTGAACCTGGCGTCTATGTGTCAGCCGATGTTGGCCGCGCTTCGGTATCGTCCAAATATGCAGACAATGACAGCGACGCGACGCTGAGCGCAGCGGTCGGCTATCAGTACACCCCTGCGCTGGGCTTTGAAGTCTACACGCGCGGTCTGAGCCTGACGCCCTTGCGCGGCGCCTTTGTCGAACCTGGCTACTACCCGGACCGCCACTATGGCATTTCGCTTATCGGCACCGCCAACCTGGACAATAACTTCCGCCTGTTCGGCCGCGCCGGCATCGGCCGCACCACCATGAAGGGCAACCGCACTTCACTGAGCGATCATGACGACACCGATCCGATCTTCGGCGTCGGCGCCGGTTATTCGTTCAACCGTAACTGGTCAGTCAACGTAGAAGGAAGCTATCTGACCAAGAGCGAAGTGAAGCTGCTGACCGTCGGCGTGCGCTACCAGTTCTAAATTTCCGAGAAAGCGTACTCATGCTGTCCATCACGGACCAGCAGAGTACGCTTACCTGGTGCGCCACCGGCGATAAACTCCAGTCCCCAAAAGGCGGTGCTCGTGGTCACGAAAGACAGGGT
Source organism: Duganella sp. CY15W (assembly GCF_009857555.1). Classification (NCBI taxonomy): domain Bacteria; kingdom Pseudomonadati; phylum Pseudomonadota; class Betaproteobacteria; order Burkholderiales; family Oxalobacteraceae; genus Duganella; species Duganella sp. CY15W. The sequence goes on from NZ_WWCQ01000013.1 coordinate 2,360, forward strand.
GCCGTCTGCATTCTTGCGGGCCGCAACCGGCGACTGCCATTCGCCAAAATCAAACACCACGTCCCTGCCTTTGCGCAGTACGGCCAGCTCCCCGAGTTCAGCACTACGATAGCGCCGCGCCAGCGCCGCCGAGGCAACCGCAGCAGGCTTGTTGTGATCGCGCTCCGTTTTACGTTCCGTGACATCGCGCGCAGCAGTCTGGCGTACCGACTCCGCGGCTTCCGGTTTGCCGTCATAAACGATTTCCAGCAAGCGCCGCATGGTCGGACGCAGCAATCCCACGCCCTGATCGGAATTGGTCAGCAGCACAATGCCGATACCGCTGTCGGGCAGCAAAAAGAAATTGCTCTTGTAGCCGAACAGGCTGCCGCCATGCATGACCACTTGCACGCCCCACGCGGTTTCCACCGACAAACCCATACCGTAGTTGGCGTCCCGTCCTTCCGACACTTGTGGAATACGACGCGCGAGCAGTGCATCGGCTGACACCATCTGCGTGCCATCCGGCAGCTTGCCCTGATTGGCTTCCAGCTGCACATAGCGCACCATGTCGTGGGCCGAGGTCCACACCCCGCCGGCCGGCCGGTGAGGCACGACGGAATAGTTCATTGCCATCGGCATGACTTCGATTTTGCCATCCAGGCTGGTTCCATGCGGGCTCGCATGATTTGAACTCAATGCCTTGGCCATATCAAAGGTGGTGGAATCCATGCCCAGTGGTGTGAAGATGCGCCGTTGCATGGCCTCGTCGTACGCGGCGCCCAGGGGCTTGTCCGGATAGGCAAGATGGCCGCCGATGTAGCCCGCAGCCGAGGCCATCAGATTATTGTATTGATAGACTTCACCGAAGCCGCTGGTCGGGCTGTTGGTCGCCAACAGTTTCAGCGAGTCTTCCGGCGTCGCATCCTTGTACTCAAAGATCCACTCCAGATCCTGGCGCGGCAAGCCGGTGCAGGCGCACACCAGATGTTTGACCAGCACCTGTGCCGTAGTCTCCGCACTGCCCAGCTTGAAAGCGGGATAAACCTGCGTGACAGGCTGGTCCCATTTGAGCTTGCCTTCGTCGACCAGGGTTGACAGCATCAAGGTGCTCATCCCCTTGGTGTTCGATGCCGCCATGAACAAGGTATTGGCATCCACCGGCGCAGGCTTGCCCAGTTCCCGCACACCGAGTCCGCCTTCAAAGACGACTTTGCCGTGATCGAGCAGCGCGTAAGACAAACCAGGAATGCCCAGCTTCTTCATTGAGTCCTGCAGGAAGCTGCGCATTTGCTGCTGGCGCGCAGCGTCAAGCGCGTGCGGCGTGCGGCTGGCAAACGATTCGCGCACATAATCTTTGGGCTGCAGACTTTGTATCGCGAGCTGGTACGCAGCCTCGCGCTTGCTCAGTGTTTGCTCGCTGCCATCCACCAGCAGCACCGTCCAGGATGCGCCGTTTTGCAAAGCGTGCGCTTCCACCCAGCGCTTTTCGGTCGGCGCTGTTTCGTATTCCAGCACAGTGTGCTGCTTCCATCCATTCGCGTCCGGACGCCTGGTCGTTTGCCTGACCGTACGCTTGAAGCTTGGCTGATAGCGCGCCCAGGCGGCAGCGGTTGCCGCTTGCGGATTGTCGGCACGGACTTCCGCCAGCACAAACCGGCTGTCGCCCTCGGGCGCCGTCAATACCAGCAGCCCTTTATCCCGTTGCGCATTCCAGTCGCGCGCACCACTGATGCTATTGGTGCCAGCCACCAGGCTCGTGTCCGCCGGAAGTTTGCCACTGACTTCCTGTCCTAATGCGGACGAGGCCAGTATCAACGACAGCGTAAGAGAGATCAGTGTGCGGACGGGCATATTATGGCTCCAGTGTCGAAATGACAATTTCCATAATAGCATGGGTAAACGCAAAAAGGCCCGCTCAGGATTTACCTTGAGCGGGCCTCTTCGACTTATAACTAGCTTGACGATAACCTACTTTCACACTGGTTGCAGCACTATCATCGGCGCAGAGTCATTTCACGGTCCTGTTCGGGATGGGAAGGGGTGGGACTGACTTGCTATGGTCATCAAGCT
>NZ_WWCQ01000014.1:0-3485 GCF_009857555.1 Duganella sp. CY15W
CGGCACCGCCGGCGCCGCCAGTGGCACTGGCGCTATCGCTGGCGCCGCTGGAACCGGGCTGGCTGGCCGCTGCGGTGCCGCCGCTACCGCCGTTGCTGCCGTTGCCGCCCGGCGCCACGCCAGCGCTGCCAGCGGTGCCGGCGGTGCCGGTCTGGACGAGATCAACTGCGTAAGCCTGGCTGACGGCCAGGGAAATTAGCAGGGGGACCAGCCGCTGGGGCAGGCGTGATGGAGTAGACGAAAGCATGCGCATGAACTTGACCTTTCAATGTGAGGGCAGCGGAGAGCGCCGGCGGCCACATGGGTGGCGCCGGCTGGATGGTTTAACGGCGCTTAGCTGTTTTGGGCGGCATGGCCGGCGACGCGGCGGCGCTGCAGCAGCACCAGCATCAGGCCGGCCAGGCTCATCGCCCAGGTCGCCGGTTCCGGTACCGGCGAGGTGCCCACCGCGTAGCTGAAGGCAAAGCCACCGGAATGGGTGTAGGTCAGTGTCGAGGCGATCTCCAGGCTTTGCTGGCCGGCCTCAAACCGGCCCAGGTCCAGCGTGCCGTCGCTGAAGAAGCTTTGCGCTTCGCTCAGTGAGCCAAAGGTATGCGCGTAAATTAGCGTGCCCTTGCTGTTGATGGTCAGGCTCATCTGGTCGAAGCCGCTGCCGTTGCCATAGTTGGACAGCCAGCCGACGATCAGGTTGCCCGCTGCCGTGGTCTGGAAATCAAACACCCCGCTGGTGACATAAGTATGGCTGACGCCTGCTTGATAATTGGGATACAAGGCACCTTGCACGCCAGCGCCCAGCACCTTGCCGATCGCCGCTGCGGCCTGCGGCGTGGCGGCAAGCAGGGCCGCGCCATCGCTCGGCATGCCGTTGACCACGGAGATGGCCTGGTTGTTGTGCTTGTCCTTGTCGATCGCGTGCAGATCGCCCAGCAGCCCCGCGCTGCCATAGCTGGCATTGGTGTAAGCGACACTGTCGTCGCCGTTGGTCGGTGCGCTGGCCTTGGCGGTGGCCAGGCCATGCAGGCCATCGCTGGCGCTGCTGATGGCGGTGGCGCTGCCCAGGCCTTTTGCCTCGGCCGTGGCAATATTGCTGCCGGCGCCTACGCCATCCGCGCGCGCCAGCGATGTCCCAGCGAGCAGGACGGTGCGATCGGTATAAGCGCTGCTGCGGGCAGTGGACGAGCCACCAGCCTGCGTGCTGATCGCCCAGGCCGACGCAGTTACCTGGCGTGCTCCGTCGCTACCCGTCGCCTCCGCACTGGCGTTCGCGGCGCTAACGGCGCTGACCTTGCTACGGGCGATGGTGGTGCCTAATTCGCCGCCGTAATAGATTGCTGTCCTTGCACCGCTGTGGCCGGTGACGACAGTGCCGCTGCGGGTTGAGGCCAGCACTAGCTCGGCAGTGGCATCGCCCGCCCTGCCGAAAACGTAGCCGCCCCCTTCGCCGCCATTGCCCCCTTCCGCAAGCACCACGGCAGTCAGGCTGGCGGCCAGATTGTCCGTTAAGGTCAGGCGCGATATGGCGTCGCCGCCTTTACCGCCGTTGCCCGGTTTGCTGCCAATGCCGCCGTCGCCGCCGAAGGCTTCCTGGCGTAGCTCCAGTGCGCCAGTCGTGCGTCCGCTGACCAGGTTCTCGGCGACGCTGCTGCCGCCGGCCGGGGTCACATCGGTACCGGAGTTGGAGCCGCCTTTGCCGCCAGTTAATGTAACCGAGGCGTGAGCCCGTCCGCTGTCGGACTGGGCGTAGGCCGTGGCGGTGGTCTGGCCAGCGCCGGTATGGTAGCCGCCGCTGCCGCCTAGCGCACTCGCATCAGCCCCGGCCTCCGCTGCGCCGCTGGCCGTCACCGATGCGCGCGCGCTGCCGTCGCCACCGGCAGCGCGGTTGCCGCCTGTGCCGCCGCTGCCAGTGGCGTAGCCGTAAATGTTGGCATTGCTGCTGAGCGTCACGAAGGCGCTGCCGTTGCCGCCGCGGCTGCCGTTGACCGTATTGCTGTTGCCGCCATTGCCGCCTGTGCCGATGGTCTGCAGGGTCAGATTGGGTTGGCTGGCGCCGCTCAGCGACAGGGTCGAGGTGCCATTGCCTGCCTTGCCGGCCATGCCCCCGGTGCTGTTGCCGGCATTGCCGCCGGTTACGCGTTGTATCAGGGTCAGTTTGCCGCTGCCGACGTTGGTGCCACTAATCCTGTTGAGCATGCTGAGCGTTGCGCCATCGCCGCCGTTGGCACCGTTGCCGCCATCGCCGCCATTGCCGCCGGTATTGTCGGCGGCGGCCCCGCCGTCGCCATTGAGCAGGGTCAGGCTGGCGTTGCTCTCGGCCAGCCCGCCGTTGCCGCCGCGCTGGCCTTTGCCCCAGGCCAGGCTGCCGTTGCCGCCAACCGCCTTGGCGCTGACATAAATCCTGAGCTCGTTTTTGACGTCGGAGCCGCCGGTGCCGTCGGCGCTGCTGCTGGCGTTGCCCCCCGCACTCGATTGCACGGCGCCGGTCAGCGTGCCAGCGTTGGCCAGCGACAGGCCGCTGCCGCCGTAGGCCGCGCTGGTGATGGTAAGGTTGCTGGCGCCGCTGTTGCTGCCGCGCGCTTCGCTACGGGCATTGCCGCTGGTCCCGCTCAGGCCGCCGCTGGCCAGCGTGGCACCGCCGCTGCCGCCGGTGGCATCGACATTGAGGGTGACCCGCGTGCCGCTCTTGGTCGACGCCGCTTCCGCAGCCGCCAAGGCATTGCCACCGGTACCGCCCGTGGTGCCGGTACCGCCGTTGCCGCCGGTGCTAGTCAGCTGGGTGCGTAGCTTGTCTGCATTGGCATCGCTGGTCACCTGGCGCGCCTCAGCGTTACCGCCATTGCCGCCGAGGCTGAGATCCGAATTGCCGCCGGCGCCGCCGGTTGTGCTCAGGTACAGATACAGATTCCCTTTGGTATCGCCGCTGAGCTGGTTGTTGGCGAGGCTGTTGCCGCCATTGCCGCCCATGGCGCCGTTGATGCCGTTGCCGCCTTTGCCGCCAGTCTGAAAGGCGTTGCTGATGGCCAAACCGATATCGGAAGCGCTGGCGGAGGTAGCGCTGGCATTGCCGCCGTCCCCACCGCGTTTGCCTGTCCCGCTGCCATTGCCGCCGGCGCCCCCCGTGGCAGTCGCGACTGCGGTGGCGACCCGCGTGTCCACGCCGTAACCGCCATCCGGGAAGGGCGGCGCGTGGCTAATGCTGGCGGCGTAGGCACTGCTAACAGCATTGCCGCCGGTCTGTCCATTGCCTGCCGTGGTGCTGCCACCGCTGCCGCCGGTGGCCGTGCCGTTGATGGTTGCGTGGGCGAAACCGGCCGTGCCGCTGGCTGCACTGCTGGCATTGCCACCCAGGCCGGCGATGCCGGTGGCGGTGTTGCCGCCGCTGCCGCCCTGGCTGGCAGCCGTCAGCGTTAGCTCGGTGGGGGAGGTATTCACCAGGGTCAGCGCGGAGCTGGCGGCGGCGCCCTTGCCGCCTGTGCCGCTGTCGCTGC
>NZ_WWCQ01000016.1:0-925 GCF_009857555.1 Duganella sp. CY15W
CCTTCTATGAACCAGAAACTGACTATTCCAACAGTCAGACAACCTTCCGCGATCCGTCCCCCCATCGCATCATACGACGGTGCAGGAATATTAACCTGCTTCCCATCAGCTACGCATCTCTGCCTCGCCTTAGGGGCCGACTCACCCTGCTCCGATGAACGTTGAACAGGAAACCTTGGGCTTACGGCGTGGGGGCTTTTCACCCCCATTATCGCTACTCATGTCAGCATTCGCACTTCTGATACCTCCAGCATCCTTTACAAGACACCTTCGCAGGCTTACAGAACGCTCTCCTACCATATCCTTGCGGATATCCGCAGCTTCGGTGACTGGCTTAGCCCCGTTACATCTTCCGCGCAGGACGACTCGATCAGTGAGCTATTACGCTTTCTTTAAATGATGGCTGCTTCTAAGCCAACATCCTGACTGTTTTAGCCTTCCCACTTCGTTTTCCACTTAGCCAATCTTTGGGACCTTAGCTGGCGGTCTGGGTTGTTTCCCTCTTGACGCCGGACGTTAGCACCCGACGTCTGTCTCCCAAGCTCGCACTCATCGGTATTCGGAGTTTGCAATGGTTTGGTAAGTCGCGATGACCCCCTAGCCATAACAGTGCTCTACCCCCGATGGTGATACTTGAGGCACTACCTAAATAGTTTTCGGAGAGAACCAGCTATTTCCAAGTTTGTTTAGCCTTTCACCCCTACCCACAGCTCATCCCCTAATTTTTCAACATTAGTGGGTTCGGACCTCCAGTGCGTGTTACCGCACCTTCATCCTGGCCATGAGTAGATCACTTGGTTTCGGGTCTACACCCAGCGACTATCGCCCTGTTCGGACTCGATTTCTCTACGGCTTCCCTATTCGGTTAACCTTGCCACTGAATGTAAGTCGCTGACCCATTATACAAAAGGTACGCAGTCACCCC
>NZ_WWCQ01000017.1:0-760 GCF_009857555.1 Duganella sp. CY15W
CTATGGAGCCATCCTTGAAATACCACCCTGGTTCATTTGAGGTTCTAACCTTGGTCCGTTATCCGGATCGGGGACAGTGCATGGTAGGCAGTTTGACTGGGGCGGTCTCCTCCTAAAGTGTAACGGAGGAGTTCGAAGGTACGCTAGGTACGGTCGGACATCGTGCTAATAGTGCAATGGCATAAGCGTGCTTAACTGCGAGACCGACAAGTCGAGCAGGTACGAAAGTAGGACATAGTGATCCGGTGGTTCTGTATGGAAGGGCCATCGCTCAACGGATAAAAGGTACTCTGGGGATAACAGGCTGATTCCTCCCAAGAGTTCATATCGACGGGGGAGTTTGGCACCTCGATGTCGGCTCATCACATCCTGGGGCTGTAGCCGGTCCCAAGGGTATGGCTGTTCGCCATTTAAAGTGGTACGTGAGCTGGGTTTAAAACGTCGTGAGACAGTTTGGTCCCTATCTGCCGTGGGCGTTGGAAATTTGAAGGGGGCTGCTCCTAGTACGAGAGGACCGGAGTGGACAGACCTCTGGTGTACCGGTTGTCACGCCAGTGGCATTGCCGGGTAGCTAAGTCTGGAAGAGATAACCGCTGAAAGCATCTAAGCGGGAAACTTGCCTTAAGATGAGATTTCCCAGAGCCTTGAGCTCTTTGAAGGGTCGTTCGAGACCAGGACGTTGATAGGTCAGGTGTGGAAGTGCAGTAATGCATTAAGCTAACTGATACTAATTGCCCGTACGGCTTGTCCCTATAACCTT
>NZ_WWCQ01000018.1:0-630 GCF_009857555.1 Duganella sp. CY15W
ACTGGCGTCCCTACTTCAAAGCCTCCCACCTATCCTACACAGATTGATTCAAAGTCCAATGCAAAGCTACAGTAAAGGTTCATGGGGTCTTTCCGTCTAGCCGCGGGTAGATTGCATCATCACAAACATTTCAACTTCGCTGAGTCTCGGGAGGAGACAGTGTGGCCATCGTTACGCCATTCGTGCAGGTCGGAACTTACCCGACAAGGAATTTCGCTACCTTAGGACCGTTATAGTTACGGCCGCCGTTTACTGGGACTTCAATCAAGAGCTTGCACCCCATCATTTAATCTTCCAGCACCGGGCAGGCGTCACACCCTATACGTCCACTTTCGTGTTTGCAGAGTGCTGTGTTTTTATTAAACAGTCGCAGCCACCAGTTTATTGCAACCTTTTCGCCCTATCACAGTAAAGTGACCAAGCTACCGAGGCGTACCTTTTCCCGAAGTTACGGTACCAATTTGCCGAGTTCCTTCTCCCGAGTTCTCTCAAGCGCCTTAGAATACTCATCTCGCCCACCTGTGTCGGTTTGCGGTACGGTCTCGTATGACTGAAGCTTAGAGGCTTTTCTTGGAACCACTTCCGATTGCTACAGAACCTAAGTTCTTCGTCCCAGTCCCTTGAATTACG
>NZ_WWCQ01000019.1:0-628 GCF_009857555.1 Duganella sp. CY15W
ACACCAGGGCGCCGGAATTGCCGCTCAGCGTCAGCGTGCCGCTGGCGTCAGCGCCGTTGCCTGCCACGCCGGTGGCGGTATTGCCGCCATTGCCGCCGGCGGCGCTCACTTGCACATTGGGCTGGCCGCGGTTGTAGACGCCCAGCTGGGCGGCATCGGTCGCCAGCGTCAGCGTGGAGGCGGCGGCCGCGCCATGGCCGGCCTGGGCGCTGTCGCTGGCGCCGCCGTTGCCGCCGTAAGCGGCCTGGGACACGGTGCCGTAGCGGAAGTTGAGATTGTTGAAGCGGTTGTTCAGCACGGACTGTGCGCCGTTGCCGCCGCGCGCGCCTTGCTGGCCGGCGCCGCCGTTGCCGCCACGCTGGGTGATGCTGACCTGGGCCGTGTTGATGAGGGCCTTGAGCGCGGTGGTGGTGCTGGCTTCGCCGCCCGCGCCGCCCTGGAAGCCGCTGCCGACAGCCCGGCCGCCATCGCCACCGGTGCTGGACACGCCCAGCGTGAGGGTGGCGGCAACTGGTACTGGGCAGCGAGGACACATATACCGCCTCCAGCCAGGTGCTGGGCGCGGCGGCGCGGCTGGCGCAGGCGGCCGCCCGTCCTGACACCATCACCTTCATGCCGCAAATGGCGG